>NZ_JACBEZ010000020.1:0-62892 GCF_013391465.1 Acinetobacter sp. SwsAc2
CTCGATTTATTAATGCACTGTTATAAGAAGACCAATTGGTTGTATGATAGATTTTAGGTGTGGGCTTATTCATTTGAGAATTATATTGTGGAATAAGCCTTTAGAGATAGGTTTGTGCAACAAAGCCCTTTTCAACTACCATTTCCATGGTTATATCTGTAATTTTTAAATGATGCCAATCTTTTAAATACAGATTCATATCTCTGTCATATACAGCGACTGTATTGGGTTTTAGCTCTGATTTAGATTCAATATAGTGTTTATGAGCATTTAACACAGTCGGAATTTGCCGATGATTATGACGTTCCTGAGAAGCTTTTTGACGTAGCTGTTCTTTTTTGTCATTAGGGTTTATCCCTTGGGACATCTCTAGAAGGTACTCGGTAGCTTTTTGCCTTGCTGTTTCAGGTGTATAAAGACCATGATCACCGATGGTTACACGACAAGGAGCGCCACTTGGCATCTTTTTCTCAACGGTATATACCAGAGAATGGCGAGTGGCCCTGATAGCAAAGCCAATAAGTTTAAGGTCACGAAAGAAGATTTGTTTACCCGTGGGAATATCAAAACAATATGATTTTGATTCTTTTAATGAATCTTCCGCGTTTGGATCTGACAGTTGTTTAATCAGGTTTTTAACAAACGAGAGGGTAATAATTACTTTCTTATTAGACATTTTCATTTCCTAACAGCACTAGCTGAATTAGTGATTAGATCTTTGGTATACATGGAGTATACAAAGGGCTAGAAAATGAAAATTAATTTGATAGAGAATTTAGAAATTTTGTTCATGATTATTAAAAAACAATCACTTAAAGTACTCCGAAGATGCCGCTGCATGTGTCGTTACCCTGAACCCGATGAGTTCAAGGTGGACGCGACGTATACTTGCTGGGTTTCCCACATGAAAGTGGGCATACACTCTAAATATACAGAACACATCCATAAGTTTAAGTATCGGCAGGGGAATAGACCCGCTGGCGAACACCTCAGAGTTGCCTTAAGTATAACGAATCTCACGCTGATGGCAACTCATACACCGCTACGAACTGTAAACAACTGGAGTAAGTGTTGATACTTTATTCAATTCAGTCGAGTTTAAACAAGTTCCGCAACGTCATCGATAATATTTGCCAGTAATCGTTCTGCGTGTGCATACTCTTGCAGTGTTTTATTCATCGACAATACTTCTTGCATTAACTCTAGTGCCACCATAATGATAATTTTACTGGGTTCTACCCGTGGCGCTTTACGGCGAAACTCATCATATTTATCATTTAAAAGCAGAGCTGCACGTTCAAGGTCGGCTTTTTCTTTTTCCGTTGTGACTAAACGAAAGCTATGACCTAAGACACGTAATTCAACGGTAATTGGTTCGCTCATGATTAAACTTCCTCGCCAGCTTCAGTAGGGTGGGCAAGTTGTTGAATTTCTTGCGCGTGATGATCTTGCTCTGTGCCTAAAACAGCCAAACGTTGGATGATGGCTTCGACTTTAGCTTTGGCATGCTCATTTTTTTGTAACAATCTTTCACGTTCTTGCTGAAGTGCTTGGATTTCTTGCTGAGCTTGCCGCTGATCATTGTTCATTTTTTCTTTAATTGCACGTAATTCATTACGTTCAGCCAAGATTTCCTGAAAGCGATTTTTTAAATCCGTACAACTTTTTTCCAAACGACTATAACGATCGGCCAAAGCAGTCGCATCAGTGTTTAAGTGTTGATATTGGGTCTGAGCGCTGCTTAATTGCTCAGTTAAATCATCAATTTGTTCTTGCTTCTGGGTAATTAAGCCATTTTTTTGCACAACTTGAGAACGGTGCTGTTCTTCAGCATCCAGTTTAGCTGCATTTAAAGTGCTATTTTCACTTTCAAAATGAGCAAGTCGCGTTTTTAAAACGCCAATATGCGCCTGTAGACGCTGTAATTCTTCTAACATATCGTGGTCGCACAGTGCTGCAAACAAAGGTAATATATAAGAAGTATAGAGATTGGATAAACGAATGCAAGACGATATTTCAGGTTGGTCAGAATGGCAGCCAAATTTTTCTAAAATTGAAGAGATTTCTAGCCCAAGTGAGTTACATGGTTTACTCACGGGTATCATTTGTGTAACTCAGGCACCGAGCCGTGAAGAGTGGCAACACATCCTCACGACTTTGGAAATTCCTGAGTTAAGCGAAGAAGCTTTGGCTTTGTTAGCCGATGAAGCAGAAGATGTCGCACATGCACTTTCTGACGATGAATTGGACTATTTACCGTTACTTCCCGATGACACTCATACGCTAGCAGATCGTGTACAAGCTTTGGCGGATTGGTGCGCAGGCGTAGTGCTGGGCTTTGGTTTGGCGTCGGGTCATATTCGCCCAGATGAAATGGAACTTATCGAACATTTACAAGATGTGGCGGCAGTTGAGTTTGAAGAAACTGATGATGATGAAGAGGGTGAAGAGAGCTATCAAGAGTTATACGAGTTTGTACGTTTAATTCCTGTGAGCTTATCTGTAGGCCGCAAAAAGATTGCAGTTGATGAAAGTTCGCTGCTTAAACACTTTCATAACAAGCAAAAAATTGATCGTTCTGTAACAGAAGCGAACAATGTTGTAGAAATGTTTACGCCGCATCGCCCAAGCTGATTGGCATAAGACTTGCTGCGCGTACATGATAGGGTGCGCGTGGCATTTTTATTCTTTGGTATAAAAAAGACAGATCAAACATGAAACTAACGCAAGTGGATTTTCAGGAACGCCGTGACCGTTTAGCTGCACAAATGGGTCCGAACAGTATTGCCATTATCGCAACCAGTCCAGTGGCGATGCGTAATCGTGATGCAGACTATAAATACCGTACCGATAGCAGCTTCTTTTATCTGACTGGTTTTGCTGAGCCCGAAGCCGTAGCGGTTATTGAAACCTTTGCCGAAGACGATGAAGACGGGTACAGCTACAGTTTGTTCTGCCGTGAACGTGACCGCGAGATGGAAATCTGGAATGGTTACCGCGCAGGTGTGGATGGTGCGGTAGACGACTATGAAGCTGACGAAGCGTATGCGATAGATTTGTTAGATGAAGAAATCATTGAAAAACTCTTAAGCAAAGAAAAATTATTTTATCGTATTGGGCAACAGCCCGAATTTGATGCGCGTGTAGCAAAATGGATCACGACGGCCAATGGTGAGTCACGTCGTGGGACTGCTGCACCTGCACAAGTGATACAGCTCGATCGTATTTTAGATGAAATGCGTTTGTTTAAGTCAGAACAAGAAATTGCATTGATGCAAACAGCTTCAGATATTTCCGCACAAGCGCATACTCGTGCCATGCAAACTGTTAAGCCAGGCATGATGGAATATGCTCTAGAAGCTGAGCTGAATTATGTATTTGGTCAAAATGGCTGTGTACCGTCGTATAACAGCATTGTCGGTGGTGGTGAAAACGCTTGCATTTTGCACTATGTAGAGAATAACAAAGAGCTAAAAGATGGCGATTTGGTGCTGATCGACGCAGCGTGTGAATATGAATATTATGCTTCAGACATCACCCGTACTTTCCCCGTCAATGGAAAGTTCAGCCCTGAGCAAAAAGCTCTTTATAATGTAATTCTCGATGCACAACTTGCTGCAATTGACGCAGTGCGTGTAGGCAACTCGTATAAAGAACCACATAATGTTGCTGTGCGCATTCTAGTCCAAGGCCTACTTGATCTGGGGATTATGCAAGGTGATATTGAAGAGATTATCCAAAAGGAAAGTTTCCGTCAGTTTTATATGCATGGTACAGGACATTGGCTCGGTATGGATGTGCATGATGTTGGTTCATATAAGCAAGAAGGTGTGTGGCGTACCTATGAAGAAGGCATGGTGGTGACGGTTGAACCAGGCTTGTATATTGCACCTGATGATGAAACGGTTGATGTGAAATGGCGTGGCATTGGTATTCGTATTGAAGATGACATCGTAGCAACCAAAAACGGTCCACTGAATTTGACTGCGAAAGTGGTGAAGTCGGTAGAAGAGATTGAAGCGTTAATGGCGCGATAAATATAATTTACTGTATAAAAGCCGATCATGAGATCGGCTTTTATTTTTTATAAGGTGTTTATGGAGTTGTTAAATAGACAAGTAGAATAGTGTTCTTGCATAAGTCGTTTTTTGAACTGTATTGAAATCACAATGAAAGTTCCCTTTCCTTTTCAAAGGAGAGGGCTAGGGAGAGGATTTATATGAAGAATCATCCCTCATCCTGACGTTCTCACCAAGAGAAAGTGACATTCAACACTCATTATATTGCCAATAAATGATCGTTTTTTTGACTTTTGCAATAGTTCTAATATTTATAAATAAAAAATTTTAGTTATTTCATCATCATTTTTATTAACAACAGAAATTAGACAGCATGAAAGATTTATCTGATTTAAAGCATAGAATTCAGGCAAAGACGTTAGATTTAGTTACACAGAGAAATGGGGTTTCAGTGTATCAAGGGCAATCCTTTCAAGGAGAAGTCTTTATCAAAATAGCAAATAATCAAACGGCTAATGATCGTTACTGTGAAATCTTAGAAGCTCTCAAAGAATTTCCACTAACGCCAAATGTATTAAATAAGTTTGAATGGGAAGGTTCTTCTATCCTTGTCATGAGTGCCATACAAGGTACTCAAGTCGATCAAGCATTAAAGAATTGTACGCGGGTACAGAAAATCTCTTTGCTTTGGAATGTAGGACGAGCTTTGGGCGAACTTCATCGTGCGCTTCCACAAACGCGCATATTGAATATGAGGTTCTGGCAAGATCGAGACGGCTTATCAACACATTGGGTATTGTGGAAGCAACAATTAGAATTGATGATCTCAAAATGGATGTCTCGTATAAATCCATTGTCATCTGATTATCATGAGTTTTGTGACCAATTGAATGAGTTACGAAAATACGCTAAAGCGATATGTGAGCCGACACAGCTTCATTTACTGCATTGTGACTATATTGGTCGAAATATCCTTGCAGACAGTGAAAATCGGATTTCGGGTATTATAGACTTTGACGCTGCTCGTATTGGAGATGCGGTTTATGATTTAGCCAAAATTATTTGGGTGGATATAGATTTCTCTGATTTAGAATTACGGAATGCTTTTTTAGAAGGTTGGGAGTGTACATATAAGCAGACAGTGCCTAAAATGAAATTTCTATTCTATGTGGGTATTCAATGTCTTGCCGCAATCGCTTGGACAGATAAAAATCCTTCCGCTGATGGGACAAATCCTCTTTTTCGTGCTTCCGCAATTCGGACGCTGAGAATTGCATTAAAGGAATTAGAGATACTTTGATTAGATTCTAAGACTCTTGTTTCGAATAAGCACTATTATGTTAAATAGGGGAGAAACTAAGCTAAAATTAGGATTTTAATTTAGAGAAAGTAATGTCTCAGATAAAAATTTATGCTTTAAATGAAACAATAGAATTACATCGTGATAATTTAAGTAAAGCTATCCATCAGGCTTTAGTTAAAGAATTAAAATACCCTGAAGAGAAAAGGTTTCAACGTTTTATCGCACTAGAATCCAAGAATTTTGTATATCCAGTAGATCGCAGTAAATCTTATATAATTATTGAAATTTCTATGTTCGATGGACGAACAAAAGAGACTAAAAAAGCATTTATTAGGTCTCTATTCGAAAATATAAACAATCTATGCGGTATTGATTCAAATGATGTTGAGATAACTATATTTGAAACTCCTAAAGAAAACTGGGGCATTAGAGGGAGAAATGCGGATGAACTACAGTTGAATTATAAGGTAAATGTTTAAATTTGCTAAAAATAACATAATACACCTTATTAGTAATCCTTTAAATTACATTTTAAATTCAATTGCTTATGTTTTATTGAAGAGCTCAATCTGAAGTGGTTGGGCTTTTTTATGTATTATTCATTTTTCATGATCATTATTTGTTTAAAGTTGCACATTTCTTATAAGTCTGTTTAAACAGTGTCCTGAAGAAGTTTTGAGGGAACTTTAAAAGACTGTCTTTTCAGAAATCATGACATGACACTTTACGGTGAAAGTACGTAAAAACATCCATTTCATTATAAAAAAGAAAATCTTTGATGTAATATAAATCCATTAAAACTTATAGGTATTTGAAGTTTTTGACTTTAGGTACGCCATAAAAAGGATAGAAGCATGCAACAAGAAGTCATCATAGTCGGTGGTGGTATGGTCGGACTCAGTCTGGCGTTGATGTTAGCCAAACAAAACATTGCGGTGAAGCTTTTAGAGGCGATCAAATACCCAAATTATGATGATGTAAACCTTGCACCATACCACTCTAGCTTTGATGCAAGAAACAGCGCCTTGTCACGTCGGACAGTTCAAATTTACCAAGAACTGGGTTTGTGGAGCGCTTTACAAGAACATGCAACACCTATTTTAGAAGTGAATATCACCGAACAAGGTAGCTTTGGGAAGGCGCGACTCAAAGCAGAACAAGAAAAAGTCGAAAGCTTCGGACAGGTCATAGAAAACGCATGGCTCGGTCGTGTACTACTGACGGAAGTTCAGAAGAAACCATTCATTGAACTGATTGATGGTGTACAAGTCACCCAACTGACCCAAGATGCTGATATGGCCTACATAGAAGCGAGTCGTGGAGAAGAACAACTGTCATTGCAAGCAAAACTTGTCATTGCCGCAGATGGACGTGATTCATTCTGCCGTAAAGCCTTAGGAATAGGTGCTTCGGAGCATGACTATGATCAAGTCGCTATTGTGACCACGGTACAAACTTCAAAACCGCATAACCATGTGGGTTTTGAGCGTTTTAGTAGCTTAGGGCCATTGGCACTGTTGCCGCTTCCAGGTGAATACCGTCGCTCCGTGGTTTGGCCTGTGAAAAAAGGTACTGAAGGTGAATGGTTGGGCGATGAAAATGACCAACATTTCTTAGATGCCTTACAAGACACTTATGGCGACCGTGCAGGAAAGTTTCAAAAAACAGGTAAGCGTTTTAGCTTTCCATTATCACAAGTACTAGCAGAAAAGCAGGCCGTAGGACGAGTGGTCTTAATGGGCAATGCTGCGCATACCATTCACCCCGTTGCGGGGCAAGGTTTTAACTTGTGTATGCGAGATGCGCACGTCTTAGTACGTTATTTAACGGAGCAAATTGCGCAAAATGCCGACTTGGGCGATGCCGTAATGCTGCAAGCCTATGAGGCTTCACGTTTGACCGATCAACAACGCGTAATTAAGTTCTGTGATTCGGTGGTACGAGGCTTTAGCAATAGCAATCCAATCTTAAAGTTTATTCGGAATACTGGTCTGGTCGCATTTGATACGATTCCAGGCATTAAACCACTCGTTGCCAACTATGCCATGGGGCTAAAAGCATGAGTCATGTTCAAACTGATGTTTTAGATGTGGTGATTATTGGCGGTGGTTTGGTTGGTGGACTGACCGCCTTGCTTTTGGCACAAGGCGGTGTGCAAGCTACCGTATTGGATGCTGCACCTATTTTAGATGAGCACAAGACCTTAAGTGTTGCAAACCCACGTGTCTTGGCACTCAGTCAAGCGACGATACACCTACTTAAAACCGTTGATGTTTGGGATAAAATTGCCCGCCAGATGCCGTATAGTGGCATGCAGGTGTGGAATAAAAATGGCTATGGTGAAATTAACTTTGGTCATGCGTCCAAGCAGGAACCACATGGCGAACAAGCCCTCGGTTCTATGGTTGAGCCAAGTTTGCTTAATTTAGCGATTCAACAGCAGATGCTTGCTGTACTCAACGATTACCGCACCCAAGTTAAAGTTACGCGTGTCGAAGAAGGTGTTGGGCTATGGTATATCCATTTGGCCGATGGTACGGTGTTGAAAACCAAACTGGTGATTGGTGCAGATGGTGCAAACTCTTTTGTACGGGAACAAGCGTTTATCGATATCGATGTGCTGGACTACAAACAGGCTGGTTTAAGCTGTGCCATTCGCACTGCACAGCCTCATCAACACGTTGCACGTCAGATTTTTTTAGAAACGGGGCCTTTGGCATTTTTACCAATGGCGAGTTTAAAACCAGAGCAAGCAGGGCATTGGCAGTCTATCGTATGGACGCTCCCCGATGATTATGCAGAAGAATATGCTGCACTTTCAGATGCTGAATTTACCCAGCTGTTAACGCGAGAAAGTCATCATATGTTAGGCGAAGTGTTGGAAGCAACACCGCGTGCCACTTTCCCACTCAAAGCACGTGCTGCACAGCAATATGTTAAAGCGGGCTTGGCTTTAATTGGTGATGCGGCTCATGTGATTCATCCCTTAGCAGGACAGGGGGTGAATATTGGTTGTCTTGATGCGGCTGTACTGTGTGATGTATTACTACATGATCTAGCACGTGGCGTGTGGGCACATGAGCAAACACTGAAGCGTTATGAACACCGCCGTAAAGGACAAAATGATGCCATGATGCATAGTATGTCTGCCATCGGTTGGATGGAAACCACACAACTCTTTCCTGTGGTATGGGCGCGAAACTTTGGTTTGAAACAGGTTGAAAAATTGCCTGTATTAAAAGATGCTTTTATGGCACAGGCCAATGGTTTAGGGTTGCTCAAAGAGACGCGTTATGCTGTGTAAGAAAGGAAGTGTTATTTTTTAGCCAGTCGTAAAATAAGATTACGATTTTGATTAAAAAAGATACGATTTTCCGTTGAATAAGACTATGCGAAAGGCTGAGAGCTTGTTAAATTTCAACATAATTGGAAACCAGTAATTCATGGGAACCTAAAATGTCATTTGTGGGGAGATTAAGATGACTGATTCAAATGATTATGATGATGTAGAAGACTCAACAGTCGACGAAGACGAAGCTCAAGCAGCGGAAAAAGGCGCATCAGATTCTTCTGATAATGCTGCAAGTGATGGTGATGTTGCCGAAGCTGAAACACTTACGGTGACTGCAAAATTAAAACAACGCCAAGCACTTGAAGACGAAGTTGCGGCATTCCTTGCTCGCGGTGGCCGAATTACTGAAGTGCCAACAGATGAGTCTGCGAAAGACTAAGAGAGTTAAAAACACCACGCCTGACGTGGTGTTTTTTTGTTTTTTAAAACTGATGTACAAATCACTTGCGCTTGAATGAGTCCTGTATCGTCGTTAATTGTTGTGCTAGACGAATCGTAGGCAAAATGATTACTTTTTCAATAGACAGGCTATGCCTGTGATGATTGCACCAACTGTGGCTAAAAGCATGTCTTGGTGTGCGTCCCAAATATCACCTTGTTGCCCATTGTAGTTTTCAGCATCTTCAGGCGATAAGCCCATCGCAATAAACCATTCAATCCATTCGTAAATGAGGCTACTTGCCATCACAAATTGAATGACCAGCAAGAATAGGGTGAGTTTAGAAAGTTGAGGCAGCCACACTTGAAACAGACGGTAGAAAAACGGGTAGAGCAGCAGACCATATGCTAAATGTACAAAGCGATCATACATATTCCGCGTCCAACCTAAACTTTGGTTGAGGTCGAGGTTTAAATATTGAATTGACCATTCATTATAGGGTACATAAGAATATAGATAATGCGCACCGAGTATATGAATCAGCAAAAATCCAATATAAAGCATAAAACTGATTAAGCTGAGCCCCATTTTATAAAGACAAATGATCAGCGTCACCAACATGAATACGGTTCCGACCTGATGCAAAATATAAGAGCTGAGTTCAAGGGGGTGGATCGATGCGAAAGCAATGGCGACAGCGAGTACAATGAGCGCAATCCAATGCGGCTTTTTCAGTTGATAGTCAATGTGAGCTTTCGTTGTTTTACTTTTCAGGATTGTCATCATTTTTATTGGTTTTTCAATTATGCGTATAGGAGATTCTTGTTTGAATTATAGATAAAAAAGCGAAGCCTAAGCTCCGCTTTTTTTCAATTTCTAAAAATTAGATTTTAGAAATTAAGTCAGCAACTTGTTTTGCTTGTTCAGCTGCGTTACCTGTATAGGTTGCAGGTGTCATTTCCGCTAAACGTGCGCGGTCAGCAGCAGGGACAGCTTCAAGTTCATTACCATTGACGAAGTCAACCATCATGTCACGTGTCATGGCTTGACCACGAGTTAATGCTTTTAGTTTTTCATATGGTTTTTCAACGTTGTAACGACGCATTACCGTTTGAATTGGTTCAGCTAGAACTTCTTGCGCATTGTTCAAGTCTTCATCAATACGTGCAGCATTCAGTTCAAGTTTACCAATACCTTTTAAACAGGCTTCAAAAGCGATCAAGCTTTGTGCAAAACCAACACCCATGTTACGTAGTACAGTTGAGTCCGTTAGGTCACGCTGCCAGCGAGAAATTGGAAGTTTTTCGCCAAGGTGCGCCAGTACAGCATTGGCTAAGCCTAAGTTGCCTTCTGAGTTTTCGAAGTCAATAGGGTTTACTTTGTGTGGCATCGTTGAAGAACCCACTTCACCATCTTTGAGTTTTTGCTTGAAGAAACCAAGCGAGATATAACCCCAAACGTCACGGTTAAAGTCGATCAAAATCGTATTGAAACGACGTAAAGCATCAAACAGTTCTGCCATATAGTCATGCGGCTCAATTTGAGTGGTGTATGGGTTAAAGCTTAGGCCTAAAGACTCAACGAATGCTTGTGAGTGTGCAGGCCAGTTGATGTCTGGGTAAGCAGAAAGGTGAGCATTATAGTTACCTACCGCACCGTTAATTTTGCCTAAAAGCTCAACTTGTTTGAACTGTTTAATTTGGCGCGCAAGACGATAAGCTACGTTTGCCATTTCTTTACCCAAAGTGGTTGGGCTTGCCGTCTGACCATGTGTACGAGATAACATAGGTTGGTCAGCATGCTTTTCAGACAATGCCACCATTGAGTCAATGATTTGCTGCATAGATGCAACCAATACATCACGACCACTTTTCAGCATTAATGCATGCGACAAGTTGTTGATGTCTTCAGACGTACATGCAAAGTGAATGAATTCACCCGCATTTTTAAGCTCTTCGATGCCTTCAATTTTTTCTTTCAGGAAGTACTCAACCGCTTTGACGTCATGGTTTGTAGTACGTTCGATGTCTTTAATACGGTTGGCGTCGTTTTCAGAAAAGTCAGCAACAATTGCATCAAGTGCAGCATTGGTCGCAGCACTGAAAGCAGGCACTTCAGTGATTTCTGGACGGTTTGCAAGCGCTTGTAACCAACGCACTTCAACAGTCACACGAGCATGGATTAAACCAAACTCAGAGAGGAAAGGACGAAGCGCATCACATTTGCTAGCGTAGCGTCCATCTAATGGAGAAAGTGCGGTTAAAGCGTTCATAGCGATTCCTTAAACTTTGGAATTAAACGTAAAACTAAAAAGCCCGTCGATCATGTGTTAAATCACCTGATACTGTAAACGAGCGAGATCTTGAATATCTTTAAGCAATTTGCGTTTGCTAAACACCATGCCCCATGAACTTCCACCGAGCTGACGCCATAAATGTGCCATTTGTAAGCCAGTGAAGAGGGAAGCTCGAATGCGGTTGGTATGCGATGAATCTTTAAATGCTTCTGCATTACCTCGCACCATAATGCGTGGGTTAATTTGTCCTGCGGTGTCGACGTAGGTTTGTGCGAGGTTGGCAATGATGCTTGGATGTAAATAGTTATTATCGAAAAAAGAAAGCTGTCTTAAGATTTTTTGTTGGGACTGTTCAATAATTTCAACGAATTTGGGGTTGCTATACACTTTCTTTTCGAGTTGTAAGAGCGCCATGGCATAAGTAATGGGAAGTTTAGCAGTGGATAATTTGGGAATTCGAGTTTTGGGTGAGGTATTAAAGGGTTGGGTAATGCTACTTTCTAAGGTTTTTAGTCCTAAGGAGATGTCCGCCAGCTGATGAAAGAAGTCTAAAGTTTGTCCGCTTTGGTTGCCCTTTGGTCGGATATTTAAACTGGCTTTAATCAACTGCTCTAAATAGAAGTTACCGCTTTCCCCAATACTTTGCTGACCGCTCAAGGCGGTCATATGCGTCAGTTGCGCGGACTGAAAAACAGCCGCCAACGCTAAAGCTCGGTTTTGGCGTTCGTTCAAAGTTTGAGGCTGTTGAAACGGTAACTCAGCCATGTCTTAAAATCCTTTAAATAAAATCAGGTTTAGGAGCATTGGTATGATGAATCACGCCACCGCCTAAACAAACTTCACCTGAGTAGAATACGACACTCTGACCCGGCGTCACGGCACGTTGGGGTTCATCGAACTCAACACGTACGCCACCTTGGGTAGTCGGATCATTAAAGATCACACAATCTTGGTCATCTTGGCGATAGCGCGTCCGTGAGGTACAACGGAAACCTGTTTCAGGAATCTGCATTTCACCTGCGACCCAGTCAATCGTTTCACTCCAAAGCGCAGTGCTTTGCATCAGTGGATGTTCATGACCTTGACCAATCACCAAACGGTTGTTTTCAATATCTTTATGTAGAACGAACCATGCGCCTTCAGCTACACCTTTCAAACCACCAATACCAATACCACCGCGTTGACCGAGCGTATAGTACATTAAGCCGTGATGTTCACCAACCTCTTTGCCATCATCTAAGACGATTTTTCCAGCTTGTGCAGGTAAGTATTGTTTTAAGAAGTCATTAAAACGACGTTCACCAATAAAACAGATGCCCGTTGAGTCTTTTTTCTTCGCTGTGACTAAGTCGTATTGTTCCGCAATTTTACGTACTTCAGGCTTTTCAATTTCCCCTACAGGGAACAACGTCTTATTAATTTCACGGCCATGCACAGCATGTAAGAAATAGGTCTGGTCTTTGTTTTTATCTAAACCACGCAGTAAAGGTGCGTATTCCTCACCTTTAGAGTTGGTCATAGTTTCGCCGCGACGTGCATAGTGACCAGTCGCAATAAAGTCTGCGCCCAGTTGCATAGCATGATCTAAGAACGCACGGAATTTGATTTCTTTATTACATAAAATATCTGGGTTTGGAGTACGGCCTGCAGCATATTCCGCTAAGAAATGCTCAAATACACGATCCCAATATTCCATAGCAAAGTTGGCGGTGTGTAGTTTAATCCCTAGTTTGTCACAGACGGCTTGAGCATCGGCTAAGTCTTCCATCGCCGTGCAGTATTCCGTGCCGTCGTCTTCTTCCCAGTTCTTCATGAAAAGACCTTCAACTTGATAACCTTGTTGAAGAAGAAGAGCAGCAGAAACAGATGAATCTACACCACCCGACATACCGA
Source organism: Acinetobacter sp. SwsAc2 (assembly GCF_013391465.1). Lineage (NCBI taxonomy): Bacteria > Pseudomonadati > Pseudomonadota > Gammaproteobacteria > Moraxellales > Moraxellaceae > Acinetobacter > Acinetobacter sp. SwsAc2. The sequence goes on from NZ_JACBEZ010000020.1 coordinate 13,243, forward strand.
CGATGACACGTTGTTGCATAGGACTAGGCATCCAAACTTGAAATAAGGGGAGAATTTTGGTGCTCATAAACGAGCGATAAAGGATATTTTTGCCCCGCGAGTGCGTCTTGAACCGCTTTAATCACCAATGGACTACGTGCACGAGCCGTTTCGAGCAGCTCATCTAAAGTCATCCATACTGCACCCACGATACCTGTATCGAGTTCGGCCGTTGGATTGTGATGAAGTGACTGCGCTAAAAAGCAGAAACGATAATACGTGCGATCTGGAAACATAGGTGGTGTATAGGTATAAATGCCCAATAACGCATCTATAGACACTTCATGTCCAGTTTCTTCCATAGTTTCACGAATGGCAGCTTCGATGAGTGTTTCACCTGATTCAACATGGCCTGCAGGTTGGTTAAATACAGTGTGTGTCACACCCGCAGTATGCTCTTCTACAAATAGAAATTTTCCGTCTTTTTCAACAACAGTTGCGACGGTGACGTGAGCTGTCCAAGCGGTCATGTAAAAGCACCATGGGGTAAAAGGAGTATTCTACAAAATTTAGGCGGTGGTGGCTATGTTATGGATATAAAATTAGTAGCTTAGTTCCACGCTTTTGGTATCTTCTTCATCCGCTAGGCTATACAGGTATTGTGGTAGGCGTGGATTGCCAAGTTACCAGAGCTGATTATTCATAATGATTTAAAAGAAGGCCGTTTGGTCAAAGTGATTCCAAACTGGGAGCCAAAACCCGAACTGATTCATCTGGCTTATACCTCTCGACGTGGTTTATTACCATCGGTAAAAGCACTAATTGATTTTTTAGTGACTGAGTTTGAGAAGTATTAATCCGCAGATTCAGCATTTTTGAAGGTGATGCTTGTTATTTGATCTGATATGAAAAGGGGAGCAAAATGCTCCCAATGATCATGGCTCTAAATAATGTCCCGATACTTTGACATAGTTTTGTGCTGAATATGGTAAGAATGCTAATTCTGTTTCTGTCAGAAGGCGAACTTTTTTGGCAGGACTACCGACATATAAATAGCCACTTTCAAGCACTTTACCTGGGGGAACCAGTGTTCCTGCACCAATCATAACATCGTCAGGAATGATGACATCGTCCAAAACAATGCTATTGATACCAATCAAAACACGGTTGCCGATGGTACAGCCATGTAAGGTGACATGGTGACCAATGGTGACATCTTCACCAATGATTAAAGGCGAGCCATTTGGTTTGTCCGCTTTTTTATGACTAACATGCAGCATTGCATGGTCTTGTACATTCGAGTTTTTACCAATCCGAATATGGTTTACATCACCCCGAATTACGGCAAAAGGCCATACAGAAACATTTTCAGCCAAGATGACATCACCAATCACTACCGACATTTCATCGATATAGCAGTTGTTGCCAAGCTGTGGCGTGCTGTTCAAATAAGGGCGAATATTTTTAGCCATGTTGGTGTTCTGCTTTTATGTAGGTGTCCATTATAAAATAAAAAAGCACCCAGACCGAGGTGTGGATGCTTTAACTTAAGTCTAAATGTTGCTGCTTAGAATAAGTTTGAGAAGAATTGTTTGATGTGGTCAAGCATACGTGCAAAGAAACCTGCTTCTTCAACATCTTTTAGCGCCACAAGTGGTTTTTCAGCAATCACTTTACCATCAAGGCTTGCTACATATTTACCAACCACTTGTCCTTTTTTCAACGGTGCAGTCAGTTTTGGTTGAACCACCAGTTGTGTTTTGATTGCGTTGGCCTGGCCTTTCGGCATCGTTACGTTGAAGGTTTCAGCTAAACCAATTTGTACGTCATTTTCTTTACCAAACCATACTTTTGATTTTGCTAAAACTTGGTTCGCAGCTTGAACATTTTTGGTTTCAAAGTTTGCATAACCCCACGCTAAAATTTCACGTGTTTGCGTTGCGCGTTCTTGAATGCTTGGCGCACCAAAAATCACAGAAATCAAACGCATTGGGCCACGTTTAGCCGAAGTTGTTAAGCAATAACCCGCTTCGTCAGTATGACCAGTTTTTAAACCATCGACACTTGGGTCAGTATAAAGCAGGGCATTACGGTTGCCTTGTTTGATACCGTTAAAGGTAAATTCTTTTTCAGAATAAATCGGATAATATTTTGAACTGTCGTGAATGATGTGCTGTGCAAGCGTTGCCATGTCTTTAGCGGTCGAGTAGTGACCTTCAGCAGGCATGCCTGTTGAGTTCATGAAGCTGGTATTGGTCATGCCGATACGTTTTGCTTCAGTGTTCATCATGTGAACGAAAGTGCCTTCGTTCCCAGCAATGTGCTCAGCCATAGCTTTAGATGCATCATTACCCGATTGAATGATAATGCCGCGTAACATCTCTAATGCAGTCGCAGTACCATTTAATGGCACATACATACATGATTCTGAACTACTACCACGACACCAAGCAGACTCGTTCATCCGAACTTTTTCATCTTCGGTTAGCTCACCCGCCAACAACTTTTGCTCAATAATGAAACTCGTCATCATTTTTGTCATTGATGCTGGTGCTAATTTTTCATTTTCATTTTTAGATGCGAGGATTTGCCCAGTCTCATAATCCATCAGCACATATGATTTATTATTTAGTTCTGGTGGTGAGGATAAGACAGTTGCTGCAAATGAAATGCTTGGTACGAGTAATGCCGCAGCAAGGGCGCTTTTTTGAATCATTCTAAGGGGTTCCGATTTCTTTAGTATAAGCACGAGAGCTTTGCATTTTAGGACAAAGTTCTGCCGACTTCTACGGTAGAAATCGGCTTATTTCAAAGATATTGTAACCAATTGGTATTATTTGCTGTAAGTGCTCAATTCTTTACAAATTTCTTGGTTTTTTGCTTTGCCTGCTTTTTTCGCATCGGATTGAGCTTCGGCTAAAATAGGCTTGAATTTTTTCTCTTTGCTAAGGCTTTTAAGGTATTCAGTCGGATTTTTCTGTTGCGGTAGATACTCTTTAGCCAAAGCGTTGTAGCCATTTTCAAACTGACTCTGGTCTGAAACGAGACTTGGACAAACTTCTGATAGGACATAAATTGCAGCCAACTCTTGCTGCGTCACTTGTTGCAGTGGAGTCACTTCAATATTTTCGTCTTTATTGGCCGCATGAGCCGAACCGATGGCAATCAAAGAAGAACCACAAACTGCCAAAATCACTTTTTTCATTACATTTAAATTCATTCTAAACCCTAAGTGCATACATGTTGTTGCCATAATAGGATGAGCTTAAACAAATTTTAAGTAAATGTAAGCGCAAAAATGTATAGAAGCTGTTGAAGTCGCTTCATTGTTTTTACATTTTTCCGTCCAATAAAAAAAGGATGAATAACCCCATTATTCATCCTTTTTTGCGATATAGATGTAGAACTTGAATTAACCTTCAAAGTTTACAACGTCATCACATACTGACTTTTGTTCTGCTTTGTCAGTACCCTTTGCATCTGTACGAGCTTCTTTCAGAATCGACTGGTATTCGCTGTCTGACTGTAATTTTGCATAGGTCATCGACTTATCTGAGTAGTCTTGTAAATAGGTTTGAATTAAAGTTTGAATGTTGCTTTCAATTTTAGGGCCTTGACCCACCAAAGCAGGGCAAAATTCGGTCATGACTTGCGCTGCTGCAATATCTTCTTTCACGATGGTGTTGGCTTCTTCTGTGCTTAATCCCTCTAGTGCAAAAGCAGATTGAGAAATCATGATAGCCATGCCTAATCCGAAGAAATTACGTAATGTTAAGCTTTTAATCATTTCTAAAATCACATATTTATGGTGGATGCGGAGACTCAATATATATATTTTCAGTTAGAATTCAATGAAAAGTTCTGACCAGTCATTTTTTAATAAAGTTTTTTGTTTTGGACCTTTTAATCGCCAATGATCATCCTAACGACTTCTAATCTTCTGTTTTGGCGGTCTTTAGGATGAGCTGCTTGTTGGTGCAGGAATCATATTTAGGGATAAAAAATACTGACGATAGGTAAGCAGTGAATCCACAATAGCCCTTAGATGAGAGCTACTGAGTCTTGAGTTTGATAGTCACCATGTTCAAGATTGGAGAGCTAAAAAGCACTATAAGCTTCGAATAGCTGTAATTTCATCTTGTGTCATGTCGAGTGACTCTAAGAATTTTTGATGCTCCTCAGGTTCCATCTCTTCAAATTTTTGATGCCACTTCATCATATCTTCTTTTGATAAACCTGCTGCGATCATAATCTCTACCCATTTAGCTTTATTCACGAACTTTTCCTTTAATAAAATGGACTTTTTCAATAACTCAATGATGGCTTTTTGATGAGCTCTTAAGTTATTGATCTCTTGTTCCAATGCCCGAAAATGATTTTCCAAGATCTGCCCTTGGGATATGCTAAGTGGTTATAAAAGAAAACGAATATCTGAAATGGATAGTCCGTAAGAACGGTAGGAGATGATGCTTTTAAGACGCTCAATTTCACTTTCACCGTACCACCGGTATCCATTTTCAGCGATTAAGCTTGGTTTTAATAAACCCTGTTGCTCATAATAGAGAATAGTCGTTCTGGATAAACCGAGTTTTTTCGCTAAGCGAGATACAGTAAGCATAGTTTCCATCATTCGTTCATTGTTCCATTAAGCTAAACCCTTTACTTATAGACGGGTCAATCAGGTAAATTCAAAAATATCGCAAATTAAATTGATGCGAACAGAACATTTGTCATGACTTATTTTACAGCTGTCTTTACGCGTAGCGAGCGACAACATGAGCTTAGCTGTTTAACGCAACTCAGCTTGGTTTCATGGTCAATATACGATTTATAAAGCGAATGAAAAGTCTATAGATGTTGTGGTGTTGAAAGCCATAAACAGCCTCTATGGGCGAGGTCTTTGAAATTTAAGATTGGTTTCAGTTGTGAGCACTATTATTCAGCATAGACAAAAGAATAAGGTTTGGGTACGTATCATGACTGAGGAAAAAACACTGCATGAGTTGTTGAGCAAGGTGCCTGAAGTCACTTTGTTGTTTTGGATCATTAAAATTGCGGCAACAACACTGGGTGAAACAGCGGGGGATGCCTTATCCATGTCGCTTAATCTGGGATATATCGTAAGTACGGGCATCTTCGCCATTATTTTTGCAATATTCGTTGCGGCACAGATTAAGGCCAAAAAATATAATGCATTTTTTTATTGGTCTACAATTATTGCAACAACAACTCTAGGGACAACTATAGCGGACTATGTTGATCGTACCTTAGGACTGGGCTATTTAGGTGGCAGCTTAATCTTATTCGGCTTACTTATTTTATCTTTATTGGCGTGGTACTACAGCAGCGGGTCAATTGCGGTACAAAGTATTCAATCTTCCAAAAGTGAAGCGTTTTATTGGCTGACCATCATGTTTTCCCAAACATTGGGCACAGCGCTAGGGGATTGGACAGCAGATACACAAGGGCTGGGCTATACCAGTGCAGCACTTATCTTTGGCGGTTTACTTTTATTGCTGACCATGCTTTATATGTGGACCAAAATCTCTAGAACTTTCTTATTTGGGGCTGCATTTGTACTCACGCGACCATTAGGTGCCGTACTGGGGGATTTCCTAGATAAGCCCATTAGTCACGGAGGGTTGGATCTGAGTCGATTTGGCGCATCCTTTGTTCTATGTGCTTTTATCGTCTTTTGTTTGGTGGCTTTTAAACCCAAAGCAGCAGCGATTGCTCACTAAAAAAGCTCTTAGCTTTAACACCTGATCAATGCATGATGATCCATACAAAAACCGCTATTCTTCATTGTGTTTTTTAGTGCAGAACATTTTTAAATTTTATGATCTGAATAGAGAGAGCTTTCATTTGAGGGCTATTTCAAGTTTTAGTCATAGACCTGTCATTTTATAGCTAGAAACTTAAACCTTATTCACCCTCAGATATTTTGTACTGCCGTTTAATATTTTGCGTTTTCACTCCCCAAATGGACGAGGCCGTTCTACTTTGGTGATGCTTAAAACTTTTCATGCTATCAAACACTTCCTGCACCTCCCAGATAAAAGGGTCGAGGCTTTGCTTGACCTCAAAAGAAATGCAGCCTTCTTCTTGATGAGTTAATTCAATATGCGCTGGAAGGAGTTCTATCACCATACAGACTTCTTCTTTAGACACACAGATTAACAGGCCATTGAGTTTAACCATAGGACTCCTTATTGATCTTCGACATTGTTAGCGTTTGTTTGTTTAGCCGAATTCATCTCATGTCTGACGCGACTAATCTGGTCATATATGACTTTGCGCATTCGGTTTATCGCACCCAGTGGTTTATGTTCAGCTAATGCATGCCATGGTGTAAAGGATAGATTTTCACAAAACTTATTTTGCTCAGGGGTATCAAAAACTTGCTGAGGAATACGAATAGTGGCCACCTTATAGAAAGGGGCTTGGTCTTCTTTCCATTCCGTCATCGAGTCTTCAACAGACATTGAGTTGGATGTTCGAGGTTGTACTAAAAACTCCATGCAGGCATCACGGTCTTGTAAGGTCGTTCGAAGTGCCTCTCTTAAAAAGTCCTTTTGAGGAGTAACTGGAATCGGGCTAACAACGCTTGAACATGCACGAGCAGAGTACTTTACTGCTTGACGATGATCGCCAACTCCTAACTGATAGGGCACCATAGACCAGTATCTGGTTTGCAAAGGATTTGAAATTTTATTTCTAGCGTTTAAGGCAATCCAAGTTCCTTTAGCTCCTAATGCAAAAGGGACATGCAGTTTTTTTAGAAATCGATCGCTATTAATATCTTGCATAAATGACAAATAACGAGCAGGGTCATTGGCAAAGAATACAGGGTGATTGATCATAATGAAGTCTTGCGTAGCCGCAGGTTCATCTAAAAGGTTTTTCTCTGGCACGGTTAAAAGTTTGATCGCCATGCCACGTGCATCTTTTTTTATATCCACCTGTTTTGCATTACTCGATCCATTCGAAAAACGAATCCACGCTTGGTAAGTTTTTCCTGGAATAAAAACACCATAAGCCATGTTTTGAGGCAATGTTTTGTTTATCTTAAATTCCGCACGTACGCAACCATGGGCTTTAGGGTGTGCGTCACGTAGCGCGATATCCGTGGCATATTGTTTTCGAATTGTCATTTCAATGATGTTCGCGATTTCTTTAGCCGTGGCGGCCTCATTCGGATAAAGACTTTCATTTAGACCATGATCTACATCTGGGTATATAAAATTTTTAGGAGAAGTCAACATTACAGGTGGTGTATTCGCTTCTACGTTAGCGGTGATACCTGTGAGCAATATGGTATGAAAAAGTAGACCCAAGTGTATAGGTCTTGCGGTGTTAGGCATTGATTGTCTCCTTGCTCTAAAGCTGGATTTTTTTTAATTTTTAGCCTGATGATATGAACTTGTTTAGCCTTATTTAAGGCACAGAATCATGATTATATCTGTGGCATTTTTTTATTCATGGCTACTGTCTAGAAAAATGTTAATGAAGTGCTACTCTGAGTGGTGGCGAAAATTTGACATTGGTTTAAAATTTGTTCGATGATGTTTATCTCCCCAAAACCAATAATGATTATAAAAGAGAACGAGCATGAGCGAAAAAAATCAAAGTCATGAATGTTTGTCTGTGGGCAGAAATTCCTCATTAAAAACCTCATTCCTATGGGGGCAATACGAAAATCTATTACCGAAGAAATTTCACATGATTTTCCAGAATGGTCGCCTCAAAGTTATATTTACCAAGCAGATTTAACTAAGTATCGAATTCAGTATGTTCATTCACTGTTAAAGTCTGAAAAGGGGGAAGTGACTGATCTTGAATATGAGGTGATTAAAAGTTTGCAACAACATGAAGTGATCACCAAAAATGTTGAAAATCAGTTGGATCAAAATTGGACTTTAGGGGAAAGGCTGGCAGATAAAATTGCGACCTTTGGCGGTAGTTGGGCTTTTCTTATGTGCATTGCGACTTTCCTAGCCATTTGGATTATTGTCAATACAGTGGTCATGGTCACGCATCCTGCCGATCCGTATCCCTTTATTTTATTAAATTTAATTTTATCCTGTCTTGCTGCGGTTCAAGCTCCTGTGATTATGATGAGCCAAAATAGACAGGAAGCCAAAGACAGATTGCGCTCGCAAAACGATTATAAAATTAATTTAAAGGCGGAGTTGGAAATTCAACATTTAAATGAAAAACTAGATCATCTGTTGATGCATCAGTGGAATAGGTTAGCCCAAATACAAGAAATACAACTGGATTTGTTATCCGAAATGAGTAAAAAACGCGAATAACTTGGCTCAATATCCAAACACTTAAAAGCATGTTCTGTAATAGTGAGTCATAGCTAGACTCGCTCTCTTAAATTTTTTAACTCATTGCTTTATATTTATTTTTCTATGTAAGAGAAGAGTGGTTTTACAAAATCAAGAGATCTATATGTTATCTTTTTGAAGGCGTACTCACCAGTAAACACTTTAAACGTATGCTTATTCTTCTATTTTTAAGCTCTCTCTTTTGTTCTGCCCATGCAAGAGTAAAGTACTCACCCAGATCAATGATTTCATCTTTTCAGATTGCCTGATCTCAATGTATAGTCTTTCTGCATCGAGGACTCTATAGCTTTTCTTTTCGCTTTAAAAATTTAGTTTTTTCAAGCTACCCATAAATCTACCTGTTTGAATTGCAGATTAAAAAGACGAAGACGAGTGCAAAATAGATGTATAAGGCTTTTACCGACTCATATAGATTGAAGAAGATCCATCAGTGAATATTTTAATAGCCAATGACGATGGTGTTTTTGCACCAGGTATTCAAGCGCTCGCACATGCTTTACGTCCATTAGGTCGCGTGGTGATTGTAGCACCTGAAAGTGAACGCAGTGGTTTTTCCAGTGCTTTGACTTTAGATCGCCCCTTACGCCCAATCGAAATTGCACCCGACATGTGGGCAGTCAATGGTACACCCGCGGACTGTGTCTATTTGTCCATGAATGGCTTATTTGACTTTGAGTTTGATCTGGTTGTTAGTGGCATTAATAGCGGGGCAAACTTGGGTGATGATGTACTCTACTCAGGTACTGTGGGAGCAGCCTTTGAAGGGCGTCTAATGAAACAGCCAGCCATTGCGGTATCACTTGCGGGCCCTGAAGTGCGTTCGTACAATCGCCCAGAAGATTATCATCATGCTGCACAGTGGGTGCATGACTTTGTGAAACAAGGTTTGCCAGCACTGCCACCACGCCATATTTTAAATATTAATATTCCAGATGTAGCTGAGTTACAAGGCGCTAAAATTACCTATCAAGGACGTCGTCGTCAGTCTAAGCCGATTACCAGTCATGTTGACCCACGTGGTCGTCAAGTGTACTGGATTGGGCTTGCAGGTGAAGCTGTGGCGGAACCGAAAAGAGGCTATGATGAGGTGGAGTCAGATTTTTTCGCTGTGGCAAATGGTTTTGTCAGTATTACGCCTATTCAGATGGATGCAACCAACTATGAAGTTTTGCATGCATTACAAGGGCAAATAAGTTCTTAAAAGTCACTACAGTTGAGCAATACAAGGAATGTATTCAGCTGTTTGTTATAACTTTGTGAAAATACGCGCAGAGATACTATTTTCACATACTTTTTTGCTAATCTTAGCGCAAATTAAACTGATTATTTTTTGTATTTTTAGAGAGTAAGATAAATGTCTGTGTTGTCTCAAATTCGTTTTATTGCAATTCCTACAGTACTGTTGAAAACTGTCGTGTTATCCACAGCTGTAGTTTCAATTGTTATTTTGAGTGGTTGCGCTTCTAAACCACAGGTTAACAATGCAACACGTTTTGCGAAAGCACCAGACTATTATACAGTTCGTTCAGGCGACACGTTGAGCGGTATTGCAACTCGTTATGGGCTGAGTTATACCTCTGTTGCAGACATGAATGATATTGCTGCGCCGTATCGTATTTATGTGGGGCAGTCATTACGTTTAAAAGGTTCGGGTAGCCCACGTACAACCACGACGCAACCTATTACACAAACCGCTCCAATTCAACGTCAAAATGTTGGTCTCCCGAGTCAAAATACGACCACCACAACCACAACAACTCCTGCTAAAGTACCGACCGCACCTGTTGCGAGCTCGAAAAGTTCAACTTTACGCTGGGTAAAACCAAGTAATGGCGCTGTTTTGCAAGGTTATAATTTAGCAAATAATGTAAAAGGTATTCGCTATGCTGGTAACCAAGGTGATCCAATTTATGCAGCAGCAGATGGCCAAGTGGTGTATGCAGCAGACGGATTGAAAGAATATGGAAACTTAATTTTGATTAAGCATATTGATGGTTATATCACAGCATATGCACACAACAGTGCGATGAATGTGAAGAGCGGTCAAAATGTGACGGCCGGACAGAAAATTGCTGAAATGGGATCCACAGGTGCAACGCGCACCATGTTAGAGTTCCAAGTACGCTTAGATGGCAAGCCAATCAATCCGACTATAGTTTTACCATTAAATTAAAAAATCTGGATGCAACGCAAAAAATTCACCGTATAATACAATGAGTTGTTTTTATCAAATAGATGAAAACTTCTCATGAATCCAGAGAGAATTTTATGTTAGATCAACTACGGGCAATGGGTGTTTTTGCTTGTGTTGTCGAAAAGAGTTCATTTAGTGGTGCTGCGCGTGAGTTAGGCATCACTACAAGTGCTGTGAGTCAGCAAATTCGTTCTTTAGAGCAAGAGATGGAAGTTGTTCTTTTACATCGCTCAACAAGAAAGTTGAATTTAACTGAAGCAGGCCAGGCTTTTTTCCACAGCTGTCAAGAAATGCTCGCCGCTGCTGAACGTGGCAAAATACGTATCAATGAATTGCGCGATGATCTTGTGGGTGAGCTGCGAATAGCCACTACGCCAGAGTTAGGTGCCAATCACGTGATTCCTGCCTTGTCGCATTGGATGTCTGCACATCGTGGATTATCTATTCATATTGAAGCAGATAATCATTATGTGGATTTGATGAATGGGCGAATTGATATTGCGTTAAGAATGAGTCCAACGGTTGACGATCAAAGCGTACATGTCGTGCCATTGGCGCGCGTGGAACAGATTTTGGTTGCTTCACCGAGCTATTTGAATCAGTCTGCACCAATTTCACGACCTGAAGATTTGAAAAATCATGATCTTATTCCGATCACGATTATGAAGAACAATCATGATTTTGATTTTAAAAATGTGGTGACAGGTGATGCGGTTAAACTTGAGATGAAATCAAGAGTAGCCAGTAATAATATTTTAGTAACAAAGACTTTATGCCAACATGGGCATGGAGTTGCACGTATTTTATATTTAGATGTGCAAAAAGAATTGGTTAACGGTTCTTTAGTGGAAGTTCTTCCAGAATGGAAGCTCCCTAACTTTACGCTATATGCCATCATTTCAAAGCATGAACAACAGCCGATGAAGATCCATCGTTGTTTGGATGCATTGAAACAATACTTTTGCCAACTACCCGGCGGTCGTATTTACCAAGACGCGAGCTAATTCGATAGAGATTGTAACTGACGATCAGTCAACCCATACACATGCTTATAAATTTTAAATGACATAACTACATAATTTGAGTTAAGCGGTTCGCATGGAACCGCTTAACATGGAGAGCAGCAGAGAAAGGCCAAAGCACTTGCGTCTGTTGCTCTTTATTTTTTCCTTCAAAAAAAGCAATACTTTTATTTCAAGCTCAAGCTATCGAAGCTTATTCAGCCTGATCTTGTGTTAATTCTAAAGCACGTTGGTAAGCAATTTTCTTTTTGATGCCGGTCAAATCAGCCGCTAACTGTGATGCAGCTTTCACTGACAAATCTTGTAAGAGACGCGTTAAAAGCTGGTCGAGTTTTTCTTGTGCCATATCTTTTTCAGTGGTCGCGCCACCAACAACCAATACAATCTCACCTTTTTGTTGATGATGATCGTTTGCAATAAATTCAACCAACTCACCTAATGTCATCTTCTTAATGGTTTCAAAGGTTTTGGTAATTTCACGAGCAAAACCGACAGGGCGGTCAGCACCAAAGACTTTAGCCATGTCACTGACACTGTCTAAAATACGATGTGGTGCCTCATAAAAAATCAGGGTTTGCGTTTCGTCTTTGAGTTTTTCCAAACTTGCCAGTCGTTGGGTTTGTTTAGAAGACAAAAAACCTTCAAAGCTGAAACGATCACTTGGTAAGCCCACTGAGCTTAAAGCGGCAATGGCAGCACAAGCGCCAGGAACAGGGATTACGCGGATATTATGCTCTTGTGCTGCACGAACCAATTTAAAACCTGGATCACTGATAAGAGGCGTTCCTGCATCACTGATAAGCGCCATATCTTCACCTTTCAACAAACGCTGAATAAGGATGTCAATTTTGTTGCTTTCATTATGATCATGGCATGCAGTAAGTGGAGTTTGAATATTAAAGTGTTTCAGTAATTGTGCTGAAGTTCGTGTATCCTCAGCAGCAATCACTTTGACTGATTTTAGTACATCAATTGCGCGGTAAGTCATGTCATCTAAGTGCCCAATAGGGGTTGCGACTACAAATAACTGGGCACTCATGGGTTTTCTCCGCGCTGCAAAATAATAAAATGATAGGTTGGTTTGAGTGCTTTGATGCATTCAACCGATACCGCGATAAGCATTCTACCTGAATTGTCCGTCGTGGCGTGAGTTAGAATATTATCGGCGATGGATTTGCAGGAGTCGGGAAGATATTCGATTGAAATCTAAACGCCAAGAAGGCTTTAAAACGTAGAATGAAATGAATTGTTTCGTTCGAGAGACTCACAACAGTGGGTTTAAACATCAAGACGTGAGATTTTTGATCGATATTGAGTTTTTCGAAATGTGATGATTAAAAAAAATAAAAAACGAAATGGGGGAAGATAAAGAGATGAAGCTGGGACAATGGGCAGAGCAACAAGCTTTGACTGTGCTAGAAGAACAGGGTTATGTTCATGTGCAGTCCAATTATCACTCGCGCTTTGGCGAAATTGATCTGATTGTACAAAAAGGGCAGGAATTGGTTTTTGTTGAGGTCAAAGCACGCTCAAAAACGCGTTTTGCACAGGCTGTTGAAACAATTTCCTATTCAAAACAACGCAAAATAGCAAAAACGGCCATGTTATTTTTACAAGATCATCCACATTTCCAGCAATATTATTGCCGCTTTGATGTGATTTGTTTTGATTTTTTTAAAGAAATTGCAAAAACCATACAGCAAGATTTTTCAAAATTCACTTATGATCAGCAATGGATAGAAAATGCTTTTACTTTTGATCAAGACTTTATTAATCTTTGAACAAAATCAAAGCTGAAATGCTGAATTAAAATAGTTTGAAAAGTTGAGGAGTCTTGCTGAGTGTTCAATCGTATTGCAATGACCGTATTATGCGTCGCAAGTTTATCTGGATGTGCAAGTTTCATTTCGGGTGGTACAGGAACAGCCGCTGTAGGAACAGAAAGCGGTGCACGTTCATTAGGGCAGGTCTTTATTGACTCTTCAATTGAGCGTACTGCAAAAATTAACTTATATAAATTGGACAGTCGTTTTAAACAGTCACGTGTCAATATCGAAAGTTTTCATGGCAATGTCTTATTAACAGGACAAGTACCCGATCAACACTTACGTCAGTTGGCTGAAGACAATGTACGTGCGATGTCGGATGTCAAAACCGTGCATAACTACATTACAGTTGGAAACCAAATTAGTTATAGCACCATCATGCAAGACACCTCAGTTACGGCAAATACACGTGGCTTGATCATGAAAGCTGCTGTTGTTTCAGATGCGAAAGTGCGTATTCACACCGAAGATGGCGTCTTATATGTGATGGGACGTTTAAATGGTGCTGAAATTACCGATTTAAACCAAGTTTTACAGCAAGTGGGGAATGTGACTAAAATTATCACACTGGTGGATAATATAGAACAACAGTCCCAAACGACCAGTGCGTTTGCATCACCAATGATCAATTCAACACCGACAGAGCAAACGCCTGTTGCGATAGACCCAGACCAAGTTGAGCCAAATAATGTTCAATAAGCTTCAGCCTTTTGTTCAAAGACTGAATCGTTCGGTAGAGTATGCAAGATTACTCTATCGTGAGTTTCGTATTTATGATGTCGGTAGTTATGCCCTAAACCGTTTAACACCGCGTAAGGGTTATTCGGTCCAAGAAAATGTGGCCTATGGGCTACGCGCGCGACATCGTTTAGATTTGTTTCGTACACTAACACCGCGCGAACATCGGCCTCTGATTGTATTTGTGCATGGCGGTGCATGGATGCATGGCGATAAAAAAGATTATCGTTTTATTGGCGAAGCCTTTGCCAAAGAAGGCTTTGATGTGGCGGTGATTAACTATCACTTGGCGCCTGAGCATATTTTTCCTGCCTCTATTGATGATCTCAGCTTGGCTTTAAATTATCTCAATGTACATAAGCTTAAATATCAAATTTCGACTGAAAAAGTGGTGTTGATGGGACACTCTGCGGGCGCGTTTAATGTGATGTCTGCGCTCTATCATCCGAAGCCATATGAAATACAATGCCGCAGCCAAATTACCGCTATTATTGGTTTGGCAGGCCCTTATCATTTCGACTATAAAGGTGATCCAATTTGTGCGGATGCTTTTGATCAGAACAGACCTTATCAGGAAGTGATGCCGTATTATTTCGTCGAGTCGAATACGGTTAAACATTATCTGTTGGTTGCAGAGAATGATGATGTCGTCGGGTTGAGCAATGCCGTTGATTTGGATCGTAGATTGAAAGAAAAAGGCAACTACAGTCAACTTTGGACGGTGCCGCGCATCGGTCATATTTCAATGATTGGTTCAGTATCGAGTTTGTTTAGTCGTTACTTCACGACCAAGAAAAAAATTATGCAGGCGCTCGAGGATGCGCTTAGGCACTAAATTGGGTTTTAAAGTCTATTATTGTAGAGATAGCGAGTGAGCTTAGAGCCACTCACGTGTATCATCTGCGGCTGTTGTGCCTTCTGTCGCATGCATGATCATGGCATGTGCAATACTGCCTTTGAACGGAATTTCAGGCAATTGATCAAACTTAAAGAATTGGGCATCGCTGATTTCTTCTTCTTGTAAGCAAAGCTCACCCGATGCGTATTCTGCTTTAAACGCAATCATTAAGTTACTTGGGAAAGGCCAAGGCTGACTCGCTAAGTATTGAACATTTTTAACACAAATGCCGACTTCTTCCAAGGTTTCGCGGCGTACAGCTTCTTCTAAGGTTTCACCGACTTCAACAAAGCCTGCAATCAACCCATACATATTGCTACGGGTATTACGCGCATTTTTTGCCAACAGGATTTCATCTTCACCTCGTGTAATGACGGTGATAACACAGGGTTGTACCCGTGGATACTGATGATAACCACAGGCAGGACAGATCATGGCATATTCGCTAGCATGTGCTTCTGTGGTGTGGCCACAATGACTACAAAATTTATGATTGCGACGCCATTCTAGCAGTTGAATAGCCCGGCTGGCCTGTTCGAATTGTGCGGTGCTCCAAAGTGGAAGCAACTGGCGAATTGGGATGAGTTCTAAGCCTTCAGGGATTGGCTCATTGTCTAGCAGGTCTCGGGCAATCACTTGATCACCCGAGTGAAAACTTAAATCACTTGCTAGCTTTTCTACACGAGGCAATTGAAAATTATGGTCCACCAACAATTGTTGTTGGTGGAAAATATAAGCAAGTGAAAGTTCTGACATTAGGCAACAGTCTTTAGTTTTTGGCTACTGTTCAATGCTACATCAAACATACTGTGTAATACAGGCTGTTTGTTTTTTAAGTTATCAATCAGCATATCTGCACTTGCGAGTGCATCAAGTACATGATTCACCTGAGCAGCAGTGAGCGCAGTTTCAGCCGTGATTTGTTGTTGCACAAAATCTGCTGAAATATTCAGGGCGGTTTGACCATTTTCTGCGCCTAAGAACAACATTGCGCCGGCAACTTCACGTAGTTGCGCAGGGATATTCTCAAGAGCAGTTAAATCTTGTTCTTGCCGATATTGCGCCAACGCTTGACTACTTAAGTCGATAGACGTTTTAGCCTCTGACAATAACGCAGCATGGGCTTCATCTAAACGGTCTAGTGAAATATTCATGTTGTTCACACGAAGCTGTAGGCGGCTTGAAGTATGGTGACGTTCTAGCACGCCAATGGAGTTCATTGCCGACAAGATCACGTTCATCAATTGTTGCGCAAAACCTTCATCTTTCAGCATATCTGCTTGACTAAGTGATTCTGCTTGACGGTTTAAGTCATTATGCGCTTCATTTAAGTTCAATACTTTGAAGATGTTCGCCAAATCGACCAGTTTTGCTTGGAGCTCTTGGGTCTTTTCAGGGGTCATGTTTTGGTAGTTGTACTCAATGTCATTGCGGATTTGCGACATTTCGGTGGTTACCAAATCACTAATGGTATGCATCGTGTCGAAATCTGGGCCATACAGATGACGACTGAAAACTTGCAGCTGCGTATCTGTGAGTAAGTCATCGCCAATATTGAGTTTGCCACGGATGTGTTGAGAAACTTCGTCTTCTTGGCTGATACATAGGCTGAGAATGTTGGCAAGATCGGTGAGGCTGGCTTTGAAACGTTCAGGCGCAGTAAAGAACTGTGCAATGTTACGTTCGATGCTAATCAAAGTGCGTAAACGTGGTTCATTAATGAGCAATTGTTCAATTTGATTGAGTGCAACATAGACCAAGTTCCAATATTGTTTACTCGGCGTTTGTTCTGCTAGACCCGCTAAATAAGTGCCCACCAATTTCATTGCTTGTAAATCAAGTTCGCTTTCTTCTTGTTTCAACATTTGACTTAAAGACAGCTTGTACAGGCGGTGAACATA
Organism: Acinetobacter sp. SwsAc2; assembly: GCF_013391465.1. Lineage (NCBI taxonomy): Bacteria > Pseudomonadati > Pseudomonadota > Gammaproteobacteria > Moraxellales > Moraxellaceae > Acinetobacter > Acinetobacter sp. SwsAc2. The sequence goes on from NZ_JACBEZ010000020.1 coordinate 30,158, forward strand.
TTGAGATTTTTCAAGACTTGGTGCTTGAGGGAGGCTGAAATCTGGGGTGATACAGTCTAGTAAGGACTCGATGTGCTGACCTTCTTGCGTTAAAGGCTTTGCTAATGCAATTTCAAGACGGTTTAAGGTGTCGAGTAAAAACTGTGGAATTTTCACTTCTCTTAAACAAATGAATTCAATATAGCGCTTCAGCATGGTCGTGCCTTCGCTGAGTGCAATCACATCTTGCGTATTAATCTGTGCAGGATTCCCCATGATCTTGCGCATAAGCTCTGCGGAATATTCAGCAATTTTGGCTAAGCTCGACATATCAATCAATGCAAGCACTTGAGCACATTGCTCAAATTGGTTTAATGCATCGTCAATTCCAAAAGGTAAAGTCTGATCTTCCGCTAAGGTGCTCACAGCTGATTCAACCAGCTTAATGGAGTTATCCACTTCATTTTTTATTATCAGCAGCGCCGTTGGATCAAAATGAATAGAGGTTTGGTAAGACATTGATCTGCACCTATCCTAGTGTTTTATCGTGTTTATATGCGGCCCAAAGAAGGCATAGCAACTTGTTTATCACTATAGCCTAACTGAAAAATCTTGTAATACAAAAGTTAACAAAAACTTTAGAATTTATTTGGCAAAAAGGCAGGGTGTGCCATGTTTTTCTTGGTATTGTTTGACCCAAGTCTCATGTGCTTCAAGTTCTTCGGCTGAAGGGTGAATTACCGCCAGTTCAATATCCAGTGTTTGACGCTGACTTTGCCCATTTTGTTGTTCACTATGTGACAGGGCATCCATATCAAAGGAAACCTGACCACCTGTCATAGCCAAGTAAACGTCGGCTAGAATTTCAGCATCCAGTAAGGCCCCGTGGAAGGTACGGTCACGCTGTGGAATTTCGTAACGGCGAACTAAGGCATCGAGTGAGTTTTTTTGCCCCGGATGCTTAGATTTTGCCATCGCGAGGGTATCTGTCACTGCACAAACTTCAGAAAGTGCAACAAATCCTGCACGCTTGAACTCCATGTCTAAGAAGTTCATATCGAAGCTTGCATTATGCGCAATGATTTCCGCACCTTTGAGATAGGCAAATAAAGTGTCAGCAATCTCTTGATACAGCGGTTTATCTTTTAAAAAGTCATCAGAGATCCCGTGGACATTTTCAGAATCGCCCACAGGTTTTTTCGGGTTGATGTAGATATGAATAGAGCTGCCTGTGAGCTTCCGGTTCACCATTTCAATCGCACCAACTTCAATAATGCGATCGCCATCTTGATAATAAAAACCGGTGGTCTCTGTATCGAGGATGAGCTGTCGAGGTCCAAAGACCTCAACCTTACGTGGAGTAATCACAATTTGTGGATGTTGTTTGAGTTGTGTTAAATCCACACTTGCCACAACTTCAGGCGTTTGTTCAATAGAACACTGAGTTGTTGTAGCAAGTTCTGGTTCAGCGACTAAACTTGGCTCTTGTTCTGTAACGTGTATTTCACTTTCGGCTAAATCTTCGCTGTCATCGGCTTCTTCGTCATCGAAACCTAAACCAAAAGGGTCGTTTAACAACCAGTCTGGTTCAACTTTTTTTTTATCTACAGACGGTTCTGTTGTCGCTGTTTTAGACTGACGAAGTTGAGCCTGTGTTTGATCGGCACCAAGGTTTGCCAATTGATCTGCCATTTCGTTACCTTCATGACCTGCATGGCCTTTAACCCAGTGCCAGTCGATATCACGGCCTTGGCAGGCTGCATCGAGTTTTTTCCACAAATCTGGGTTTTTAACATCTTTCCAGTTTTTCTTTTTCCAACCCGTAATCCACTCGGTAATGCCGCGTTTGACATAGGTTGAATCTGTCCAGACAACCAACTTTGCATCGGTTGGGCAAAAAAGAATGCCTTCAATGGCCGCGGTGAGTTCCATACGGTTATTGGTGGTGTTGTCTTCACCGCCACACAGTTTATGTTCTTCAGTTTCTGTAATAATGTAGGCGCCCCATCCCCCAAGACCAGGGTTTCCACGACAAGCACCATCGACATACAGGGTAATTGTTTGTGACATACACAACTTCCGTAAACTGAAAATTAAAACTAAGCGGGCACCATTGTATAACGCAAATGCACTAGAGAAGTGTATAAGATGCAGCTTTTTTAATTTCTTGTAACATTTATACTGATTTCAAGTTAAATTAACGCCTTGTGTCTGCGGCGTGCTTTACTACAATGGCAGATCTAAAAAATAAATTTTATACGAGTTGTTTGGATTTTCTTATGTATAAGTCAGCTGCCATTTTTGGCCAACCGATGTTACCGACATTATTTAAAATTACAGTACTCGGTTCAGCTCTCGCGACACTTGGACTGGCTGGTTGCTCCTCGACGCAAAGTGCAACGCAAACATCTAAATCCAAACAAGTCGGATCAAACTACTTAGACGCAAATAGTCTAGATTCTTTAGAAGATTTACTTTCTGCAACCGACATGCGTGCGGTGGAAGGGGATCGCCTGTTGGTGTTAAAGCACGGTGACGTTTGGAAGCGTATGACCGTGGGCTTTAAAATGAACAGCGATCATTGGAATCCGCGTATTGATGCACAGCGCGGGTGGTTCATTTCACGTCAACCGTATTTGGATCGTTTAAGTGCACGTGCTTCACGTTATTTGTATCACACCGTTAAAGAAGCCGAGCGTCGCGGATTACCAACAGAGTTGGCTCTTCTGCCTGTGATTGAAAGTTCGTACGATCCTGCTGCAACCAGTAGTGCTGCGGCTGCCGGCTTATGGCAGTTTATTCCAAGTACGGGACGTATTTATGGCTTAAAACAAAGTAGCCAATATGACGGACGCCGTGATGTGGTGGAGTCAACACGGGCTGCGTATGAGTTCTTGGGCAGTTTATATAACCAGTTCGGTTCGTGGGAACTTGCCCTAGCAGCTTATAATGCAGGTCCGGGCCGTATTCAACAAGCGATTAACCGTAATAAAGCCGCAGGTTTGCCGACGGACTATTGGTCATTAAAACTGCCTGAAGAAACCATGAACTATGTGCCACGTTTCTTGGCGGTTGCGCAGATCATTAAAAATCCAAATGCCTATAACATCAATTTACCGCCGATTGCCAATCGTCCGCACTTTAGAGAAGTCACTGTGGGCGCGGTGAGTCTAAATGAAGTTGCGTCGATTACCGGTTTAAGTCGTGCCGAGCTGTATCAGTTAAATCCGGGACACCGTGGTGAATGGATTGATGGTGCAAGTCCAATGCGGATTTTAATTCCTGCGGATTTGAGCCCTTCAGTGGATGTACGTTTGAAAAAATTACAGGGTGGTTCAGGCGGCTTGTGGGCATCTGCAAATACCAAACTGCCTGAAAATAACCAAACGATTCAACCAAGCAAAATTGAATCACCGAGGTTAAATACCAAAGCGATCACACCGTCGAAAACTACACCACCTGTTTTAGCGACGACAACCACAAAAACCACAACAGGAAAGCCTACCACTTCATCTGTGGTTACGTCGTCAAGCGGTGCAGCTATCTCTACGCCGCCTCGTGGTTCAACGCCTAAGGGTTCTAATGCACTGGCTGCTTTTGCTGCCAATAGCGATATTCCAAGTGCGCCGCGTATTCCAGTTGCGGTGACGCCAGCGACCCCAGTGAAACCAGTTTCCGTTGAACCACTAATTTCAGTAGCAGAACGTGAGCAGTTAACCGCGGCAATTCAAGCTGAAGGTCAAAGCAAAACTGTCGATGAAGTTCTGAAACCAGTTGCGACGAAAGCAGAGCAAGCTGAAGTGGTAGCTGAAATTCAAGCTTTGGCCCCTCAAGGCACAGAAATTGTGGATCCTTTAGATGGTAAAATTAAGCTCACCGCAATTCAAACCAGTCAGTCTGTGGCAGAGCTGCAAGGTAAAGAGTTAACCAAAGGTTTTGCTTATCCAAAATCTGTGGCTGACAATACTCGTTTAGATTCAGATGAAGTGAAGCGTAATCAAGGCAAAAATTTTGTTAAGACTGACTCTGAAATTGTAATTGTTCCGCCAAAAGGTAAACGTTCAACTTATACCGTACAACCGGGTGATACTTTGGCGCTGATTGCTGCCAAAAATGGGGTGAACTGGCGTGATGTGGCGAAGTGGAACCAAATGGATGCCAATGCCACACTTTATGTCGGTACATCGATTTATTTATATGATGCAAAGCCACAAGCTGAAAAAGTAGAAGTACGTTCTACCGTGAAAGCTGAGACTAAACCTGAGAGTTATACTGTTCGTGCCAATGATACCTTAACCGGTATCGCGGATGAGTTCGGTTTAAGCTTAAAACAGTTGGCTGATTATAACGGTTTAAGCGTAACGAGTGGTGTACGTGTGGGGCAAAAGCTTTCTTTAAAAGAAACAGCTCAATCCCGTACTAAATCCAACGATGAAAAAACTAGCAGCCCAACCAAAGTGGCAACCCAGTCGTATACGGTGAAACGTGGCGAATATCTGAAACTGATTGCAGACCGCTATGCGCTGTCAAATCAAGAATTGGCAGATTTAACACCAGGTTTAAATGCGGGCAGCAACCTGTTGGTGGGACAAAAAATTAATGTGCCACTCAATGATGTCAAAAGCTTAACGACAAGTAGTGCCAAAGCATTTCCAGTCAAAGCTGAGCCACAGTTCAAAGTTGAAAGTTATAAAGTACAACGTGGTGACACATTATATAGCATTGCATCACAGTCGAAGATGAGCTTGTCGGAGTTGGCTGATCTCAATAATCTGTCAACCAATAGCGGTTTACAAGTGGGTCAAAGTATTAAGATCCCTGCGGGTTCAACTGTGCCAGATACTTATACCGTTCAGTCAGGAGATTCGTTAACTGCGATTGCTTCGAAATATAATTTGGGTATGGATTATATTGCTGACCTCAACAACATGAGTCGTACAGCAGGCTTACGTGCAGGTCAAAAACTCAAATTAACCGGTGAAGTGCCTGCTGTTGAAACGCCGAAAACAGTCGAAAAACAAACCACTGCAAGTAATAACTCAACCGATATTCACGTTGTGAAATCGGGTGAAACCCTAAATAGCATTGCACGTAAATATCATTTGCAACTGAACTATTTGGCTGAATTGAACAACCTGAGTCGGACGGCGAATGTTCGTGTCGGTCAGCGTTTGAAAATTGAAGGTGATGTTGATTCAGCTCCAGTCAAAACAGAAACTGTGGCAGCAAAATCACAAGCAACTTCAGGTCGAGCAACTGAAGCTTATAAAGTGAAGTCAGGCGAGTCGTTAAACTCAATTGCAAGCCGTGCTGGGATGTCGGTGTCAGAGCTTGCTAGTTTAAATAACCTGAGTGCACGTGCAGGCTTACAAGTTGGGCAGACCATTCAAATCCCGAAACTGATTACGCAGTACACAGTAAAACGTGGCGATACCTTAATTGGACTGGCAAGTCGTTATGGTATGGACACTTCGCAATTGGCTGAGCTCAATGACATTAAACCGAATACGCAGTTGCGCATTGGCGATGTAATTAAGGTGCCGAACTAATATTGAGTTGAAATGCAATTTCAGAGAAAGCTTCGATGACGGTTAGAACAACACTCTTGCTGTTCAGCCTTGTAACGATTCCTTTAAAGGCATGGTCTGCACTGCAGACCATGCCTTTTATTGCACCTTATGGTACGCCGAAATACAGCCAATTGGATCATCTGCCTTATGCCAATGTGCAGGCACCGAAGGGTGGCGAATTAACACGTGCAGTCATTGGGAGTTTTGATAACTTAAACAGCATGAATGGTCGCGGTACTGCGGTTGAGGGAACCAACTATTTATTTGACTCACTTATGAGTAGTTCTTTGGATGAGCCTGCGGTGATGTATCCGTTGCTGGCAGAAAAGGTCAGCTATGACCCGAAAAATTTTAACGCTATCATTTTTCATTTAAACCCTAACGCACGGTTTAGTGATGGCAGTCTTGTTACCGCAGCCGATGTAAAGTTCAGTTTTGATATCTTTCAAAGCAAATCCAATTTTGGCTTACAGATGTATTTGTCAGATTTAGCCAAGACAGAAGTGTTGTCCAAATACAGCGTCAAAATGCATTTTAAAACCCGGAATAATGTGGAAATGCCTTTGATTGTGGCCAGAATGCCAATTTATTCCAAAAAAGACTGGCAAGGCAAAGATTTTAGTAAAACTTCGATCAAACCGATTTTAGGATCAGGCCCTTATCTCTTAGAGAAAATCAATGCAGGGCAGAGGGTTGTTTATAAACGTAATCCAAAGTATTGGGCCAGAGATTTAAAGGCCAACCAAGGGCGCTATAATTTTAACCGCGTGAGTTATGTGTATTATCGTAGCAAAGATATTGCTTTTACTGCATTTAAGGCGGGTTTATATACCTTGCATGAGGAAGAGTCCGCACGACAATGGGTGACTGCTTATAATTTTCCTGCAGTAAAACAAGGTCTCGTTAAAAAATATCGCTTTAAGCATTTCAATCCGATACCGACGCAAAGTTTTGTGTTTAATACCCGTCGTCAGCCCTTTCAAGATATTTATTTTCGCCAAGCTTTAACTTATGCCTACGACTTTGAGTGGCAAAACAAAGCGATGTTCTATGGGCAATATCAACGCTTGCAAAGTTATTTTTCTAATAGTGAACTAGAGGCGAAGGGTGTGCCTTCGGCTGCTGAAATCAAAATCTTAAAGCCTTATTTGGCGAAATTGCATCCCGTACAGCGAGATGGCGTTTTAAAGAACTGGCGTTATTCAGCTTCAGATGGATCGGGCTATAATCGAAATAATTTGCTTATCGCACGACAGATTTTATTAAAAAACGGCTATAGATATAATGCCAAAGGGCAATTGTTGGATCGGAAAAATAAGCCGATTCAGTTTGAATTTCTGATTCAGCCGAGTGATGCTGTACGTGAAATTACGCCTTTTGTTCGCCATCTAAAGCGCCTAGGAATACAGCTGAACATTCGACAGGTTGATACACCGCAGTACTATGAGCGGATGCGTACTCAAGATTTTGATATGACCCTACAAACGATGCCGCAGTCTTTGACACCGGGTAAAGAACAGGTGCAACTGTGGGGCAGTGCTTCAGCCCATCAGGTGGGAAATTATAATTATTCGGGTATTCAAAATCCGGTGATTGATCAGATGATTCAACAGTTGATTCAAGCGCCTGATCGTAAGCAAGTGGTCGTGCAAACGCGTATTTTAGATCGCTTGTTGCGTGCAGGTTATTATCAAATACCGACCTATGGTAAAGCGGATCAATGGTATGCCTATTGGAACATGTATCAAAAACCAGCACGGAGTCCACAGTTGCATGTCGGTTTGGATTATTGGTGGAGTGATGCCAAACAGGCGAAAAAGGTGAGTCAGTACTTAGGTCAGGCAGCCAAGCCATAAGCTGGCATAGGGGGTTTTGAGATGCGTATGTATATATTCAAAAGGCTGTTGCTGATCGTTCCGACCTTATTTCTGATTTTGCTGATCAATTTTGCTGTGATCCAAATTGCACCTGGTGGGCCTGTTGAGCAAGCCATTCAACAAGCGGAAGCTATGCAAACTTTGGGTAATTTGGGCGGTGCAGGTGGAGGCTCAAATGTCTACCAAGGCGCGCAAGGACTAAGTGATGAAATGCTCGCAAAGATCAAAGCACATTATGGTTTTGATCAGCCCATGCATATACGCTTCTTTGAAATGGTGAAAAATTACGCGCAACTGGACTTCGGCACGAGCTTTTTTAAAGACCAGCCCGTTACAGCATTGATTAAGGATAAATTACCTGTATCGCTGTCCTTGGGGCTGTGGAGTGCTTTGCTGATTTATCTGATTTCGATTCCTTTGGGCATTAAAAAAGCCCGATTCCACGGCACAGTGTTTGATCAGTCTACATCGCTCCTGTTGGCAGTGGCTTATGCGGTTCCTGCGTTTATTTTTGCAATTCTCTTGATTGTCTTTTTTGCAGGCGGATCTTACTTCCAATGGTTCCCCTTACAAGGTTTGGTTTCGGAGAATTTTGCGGACTTGTCACTATGGGGCAAAATTAAAGATTATTTCTGGCATATGGCTTTACCGCTTTTAGCGATGGTGATTGGTGGTTTTGCTACAGTGACTTATCTCACCAAGTATTCGTTTATGGAAGAGCTCAGCAAGCCTTATGTGCTGACGGCACGGTCTAAAGGCCTGACTGAGTCTCAAGTGTTGTATGGTCATGTGTTTCGTAATGCGATATTAATTGTGGTGGCAGGCTTACCTGAAGCTTTAATCGCTTACTTCTTTGTGGGCAATTTATTTATAGAGATCATATTTAATCTGGATGGTTTAGGCCTATTGGGCTTTGAGGCGATTGTGCAACGAGACTATCCTGTGATTTTTGGCACATTGTTCATTTTTACTTTGTTGGGCTTGCTGCTGCGTCTGATTGGCGATGTGTTGTATCAGTTGATTGATCCGCGAATTCATTTTGATTCGCAAGGGAGAGGCTGATGTCACCTATTTTACAGGCAGGTTTCAAGCGATTTAAGCAAAATAAGCTTGGTCTTAGTTGTTGTATTTTATTTCTTTGTATTTTTGTACTGTCTTTAGCTGCAGAATTGATCGCGAATGATAAGCCGCTGTTGGTTAAGTATGATCATGCTTTGTATTTCCCTGTATTGAAACACCATCCTGAAACGACTTTTGGCGGTGTGTTCGAAACTGAAACTGAATATAAAGATCCAGTGGTACAACAGCTGATTCAAGCAAAAGGTTGGGTTGTTTGGCCGTTGATCCAATATTCATATCAAACTCCCAATGTAGATTTGACTGTCCCTGTACCGTCACCACCCACGATGCAAAATTGGCTCGGGACAGATGACCAAGGTCGTGATGTTTTGGCACGAATATTATATGGCTTACGTGTCTCATTGTTGTTCGGTTTTGTTTTGACTTTCAGCTCAGCTGTACTGGGCATTGTGATTGGTGCACTACAAGGTTATTACGGTGGTTGGGTCGATTTAATCGGACAGCGTATTTTAGAAGTGTGGGGTGGGCTACCCATGCTATTCATGGTGATGATTTTAGTCAGCATGTTCAGCCCAAATATCTACTGGTTATTTTTAATCATGCTGTTATTTAGTTGGACGATTTTAGTTCCACTGGTACGTGCTGAGTTTTTAAGGGCCCGCCAGTTGGACTATGTCCGTGCTGCGCGAAGTTTAGGTGTCACCAACCGAGCTATTATTTTTCGGCATATTTTACCTAACGCAATCAGCTCGAGTCTGTCACAACTGCCTTTTATCTTAACAGCCAATATTACAGCGCTAACCGCACTGGATTTCTTGGGCTATGGCCTACCGCCTGATGCGGCATCATTAGGTGAGCTTTTGTTACAAGGCAAGAATAATTTAAATGCACCATGGTTAGCTCTGTCTGGCTTTTTTAGCTTGGCTATTGTGCTTGCGTTGCTGATGTATATCGGGGAGGCTTTGCGCGATGCATTTGACCCTAGACGCCAATAGAACAGCTCCGATACTTGAAGTGAATGCCCTGAGCATTCACAGTTCAGAACGGGTATTAGTCGATCAGCTCAGTTTTGAACTACGTGCTGGGCAGACTTTGGCGCTGGTTGGAGAGAGCGGTTCAGGAAAATCGGTCAGTGCTTTAGCCTTGATGGGTTTATTGCCGAAAGATTTACAAGTGCAAGGCTCACTATTATTAGACAGAAAAAATCTCTTAAAGCTGAGCGATGCGCAACTTAGGCCGATTCGTGGGCAAAAAATCGCGATGGTTTTTCAAGAGCCAATGACCGCTTTAAATTCTTTGCATCGGGTGGAAAAGATCATTGCCGAGACTTTATGGTCACAGGGTTGGTCGAAAGCTCAAGCGCGACAACGAGTAATTACCTTGCTAGAGGATGTGGGTATTCCAAATCCTGAAAGTGTGTTACAGCGTTTTCCTTATGAGTTGTCTGGCGGGCAGCGTCAGCGGGTCATGATTGCCATGGCACTGGTGCAAGAGCCTGATATTTTGATTGCAGATGAACCCACCACAGCACTAGACGTCATGCTGCAAGTTCAAATTTTAGACTTGCTGAAGTCTTTACAACAGCGCCATAACATGGCCATGATTTTGATTAGCCATGACCTCAACTTGGTGAAACACTATGCTGATGATGTCGTGGTCATCCATCAAGGTAAGGTTGTAGAGCAAGGAGAGGTTGCGCAGATTTTTGAGCAGTCGCAGTCTACTTATACTCAAAACCTACTCAATCATTCTTTTGGTCAAGCCATTAACGTACAAGATGCAGCATCTTTGCTCCGCTTAAAACAACTTGAGGTTAAATTTCCGATTAAAAAAGGCTGGTTTAATCGCACGACACAGTATCTTGCTGCGGTTGAAGCTTTGGACTTGAGCTTGGCTCAAGGGCATTCTTTGGGAATTGTTGGGGAAAGTGGTGCAGGCAAAAGTTCTTTGGCACTGGCCGTAGCAAGGCTGATTGAAAGTCGAGGAAAGATCCAGTTTGGAGAACATGATTTAAACCAACTCTCGCAAAAGGCATTGCGTCCGCTACGTCGTGATTTTCAAATCGTGTTTCAAGACCCGTTCGCAAGTTTGAACCCACGCATGAGTGTTGAACAGATCATTGCAGAAGGTTTGACTTTAAAGCCTTTGTCTTTGTTTGAGCGAACACAGCGTATTGAGAATGTCTTAACTCAGGTGGAGTTGCCAGTCGCATTTAAAAGCTATTATCCACATGAGCTATCTGGTGGGCAAAGGCAGCGTGTGGCTTTGGCACGAGCCTTGGTGCTTCAACCTAAACTATTGATTTTAGATGAACCAACTTCGGCCTTAGACCGAAGTACGCAGCGTTCGATTGTGGCGTTATTACGCCGTCTACAACACGAGCAGGGTATCAGCTATTTGTTTATTGGCCATGACTTACAAGTGGTACGTGCACTCTGCCAACAGGTTTTGGTTTTGCGACATGCCAAAGTAGTGGAATTGCAAGCCACTGAACAACTTTTTGAGCAACCGCAGTCTGACTATACGCGTCAATTGATTCAAGCCAGTCAGTATCAGTAAAATCATTTTCTAAATAAAAGATCAGAAATTTTGACAAAATGAATTGTCAAATTCTCTTGACTGTAGCCAAAAAACACATAGAGTAAAAACACTAAAAAATATTAAAGGATGAATTTTCATGAGCCAGCTTGCAAGCGCAATCGACATTGGGCAGGTCCATTTTAAAAATAAGATGATTAAAGGGGCAATGAGTGAAGCACTGGCCAATCATGCTGGCCAGCCGAATCATTTGCACTTAGGCTTGTATGAGGCTTGGGCAAAAGGAGGCCTAGGCTGTGCCATTACAGGTAATGTGATGGTGGACTTCCGAGCTAAAAATGAACCAGGCGTGGTGGTGATTGAAACCGAACGTGACTTAGAACCACTAAAACAATGGGCTGCGATTGGTAAAAAACATGGCATGGTGCAATTGGTGCAGTTGTCACATCCGGGCCGTCAATGTCCTAAGGGTTTAAATAAGGAAACGGTTGCACCTTCAGCAGTACCGTTTAGCCCTGCTTTAGCAATGAGCTTCGGAACGCCGCGAGCGCTTCGTGAAGATGAAATCCTTGATATTATCCAACGTTTTGCAACTTCAGCCGCCATCTGTGAAAAAGCGGGTTTTGAAGGCGTGCAATTACATGGTGCGCATGGTTATCTTATCAGTCAGTTTTTATCGCCGTTGACCAATAAACGCCAAGATCAATGGGGTGGCTCTGCTGAAAACCGCATGCGTTTTTTATTGGAAATTTATAAAGCGGTACGTGCAGCGACCTCGGATCAGTTTATTATTTCTGTCAAACTTAATTCAGCAGATTTTCAGCGTGGCGGGATTAGTGAAGAAGATGTCATTGCGACATTTAAAGCTATTGATGCGGCTGGGATTGATTTGATTGAAATTTCAGGGGGCAGCTATGAAGCACCTGCGATGGCAGGGGTGAAGCAAGAAAAACGTAAAGCGTCGACCATTGCACGTGAGGCTTACTTTTTAGAGTTTGCTGAAAAAATTCGTGAACAAGTCCAGTGTAAGCTGATGGTGACAGGCGGTTTTCGTACTGCTGCGGGTATGAACGCAGCCTTAGCGAGTGGCGCGTGTGATTTTATTGGGATGGCGCGTCCATTTGCGGTAGAACCCGACGTGACCAATCGTTTAATTGCAGGGCAAGATGTACGTTATGCAGTCGATAAGATCAAAACAGGTATTTCGATGATTGATAAAATGGCGATTATGGAAGTGATCTGGTATGCCGCACAATTTAAGGATATCGCAGAAGGTAAACAACCAAATCCGAAACTGTCACCGCTCAAAGTGTTTTTTAATTATTTAAAAGGCAATGTGAAAGCCGTGATTAAGGGGCAAGTCAACTCTAGAAAGTCAGCTTAAGCATAGCCTCACTGTGTGATAGACCAATAGTGTTCAAAATAAGAAGCAGACCATTGCCCACGTGCCATTGCAGCATTAAAGGCAGGTCTGCTTTGTTTTTGGGTGAAATAGTGTTGAATAGACTGATACTGGGCAAACTGCGGAGTGGCATAACTGGCCGCATAGATTGGAAACCACATCAAGATATCCACATAACTAAACACATCGCCTGCAAAGTATGAATGCGTGCTTAAGTGGGTATCAATTTCTTTAAGTTGCCGATGTAGCTCAGGGTTTAAATAAGCACGATTGAACGCGCTTTGAAAGGCCAAACTCACAAAACGTACAAGCAAAGGTGTTTGTTGTTTAATGTGTTGGAAAACTTGTTTCAATGCCAAATTGGGCATGAGACTGGCATCGCTATAATGGCTATAAAAACAGAAGTTCCAATACTGTGTATGCTTATGAGGAATAATCAACTTCTGGCACAGTTGGCATAAGTATTCTACGATTGCGCTGCTTTCCGTAAGTCGTATCGTCTGAGTATAATGTGGAATGTCGAGCGTTGGAAATTTCAGATTCGTTTGTCTAGCTTGTGTTGCATCATACAGCTTGAGTTCATAAGATAGCTCAAGTTCCTCAAGTAGCCAAAGAATACGTTGTGAACGCGAGTTTTGAAGATGATGTAAGATCATAAATATTTTTAGTTTTAAGTGATTGATCGTATCTATAAAAGAAGAATAAAGGAAATCTAGGATGAAAAATAGAAATGTTGCGATTTTAAGTGCTGTTTTACTGTTGGTAAGTCCTCAGCTGCTATGGGCGAATATGTCCTATCAAACGGGCGATATTATTTTTCATGTTTCGAAGTCTCAGCAAAGTTTAGGGATACAAAAAGCGACCAAGTCCCGTTATAGCCATATGGGTTTAATTGTTCATAAAAATGGAAAATCATGGGTTTTAGAGGCGGTTCAGCCTGTGAAATATACTGCACTTCAGCAGTGGATTGATCGCGGGGTTGAACGGCATTATGTGGTGAAGCGCTTTAAAACGAATTTGACTGTTCAGCAAAAGCAGCACTTGATCAAGAACGCAGAACAATACTTAGGCCAGCCTTATGATCTTTATTTTGAGTGGGACAATCGTGCTTTATATTGCTCAGAAATAGTCTGGAAGGCCTATCATGATGCTTTAGGCATTGAGTTGGCGCCGTTATCCAAACTGAAGCAATTTAATTTAAGTTCGCCTGAAGTCAAGCAACTCATGCAACAGCGATATGGGAAAAACATTCCCTTGAATGAAACTGTGATTGCGCCACAGGCTATTTTTGCCTCGACCGCTTTAATTGAAGTTGATCGTAAATAGACAAGCAATAAAAAAGCCCAAGTCATAATGCTTGGGCTTTTTTGTGAGATGACTTTAGAAAGAATCAATCTCGAATATGGCGTCCCTACGGGGATTCGAACCCCGGTTACCGCCGTGAAAGGGCGATGTCCTAGGCCTCTAGACGATAGGGACAGTACAGAAGTGATGTTTTAAAACCAATTACTTTTGATCTTAAGTAATGGCGTCCCTACGGGGATTCGAACCCCGGTTACCGCCGTGAAAGGGCGATGTCCTAGGCCTCTAGACGATAGGGACTTAATAAAACTTTACTTCTGAAATTGGCGTCCCTACGGGGATTCGAACCCCGGTTACCGCCGTGAAAGGGCGATGTCCTAGGCCTCTAGACGATAGGGACGTTTCAGAGGTGGGCGTATATTAGGGCGAAAATAGAGGGGTGTCAAACGCTTTTCTCTAAATAATTCTAGTTTTAAGTGTTGAGTGCATAAATTTAAAACAATCTAGATAAAATGATTAAAAATCATATGATTTAAGCCGATTTTTTAAGCAACTTAAGCAAGTTGTTGATGAACTCGGGATGGCGTAAATAGCCTTCGATCAGATGAGGATGAGCAAGATCGGTGGTGATTTGCTTGTTGATAATGGCGGGAGTAAAAGCAAACGGTTTTTGGTTCAGTGGAAAAGCACTCAGAAAATCAGCATCTGAATAAAAATTGATCCAATCGCCACATAAAGCTGCAGGCCGTTGAATAGGTTGCTGTAAATGGCACTGGATAACGCGAAAAGCAAGTGGTGAACCGAGGGTAATTAGTGCTTGAATCTTAAGTTCAGGGTGTCGAATTAAATAATTATAGGCAATCACGCTGCCTAAAGAGTGGGCAATCACAATATTGGGTTTCGTACCGTGTAAGTGCTCATGCAGACGCGTATGCACGGTGTGGATGAAGTGTGGATTGGATAAATATAGATACGCTTCCATCAAAAAACGATGAATAAAGCTACTATGCAGCTCTGGGAAGTGGTTGATTAAACTAGCTAAGTCGCGTAAGGCCAGATCTTTGCTGAGGAGGCTGATGTATTTAATTTTATTATTGAATGAGAGTTCATCTGAAATGGTGAGCTGGGGGTTTTTAGAAATTTCAGCTTGATGTTCGATATTGGGTGCAGCGGTGTGCGTCAGGTGAATAGGATGTAAAAAAGAAAAAGGAGACCAATGTTGTGGCATGAGGGTGCTGGCATTGAGGGTGTTTTCTAAATGCTGACGTGTTAGAAGATCTCCGTAAAAGGCCAGCCGACTGTGCCGCTGAAGATAGCGAAGGTCATTTGCACGGCCAAGTTCGCTCAGTACCTGTTGTAAGATCATAAGCCAATGTTGAAGCAGGGTACGCGCAGTCTTGTGCTGCTGATTCATCCCATGAATCCATACAATATTCATCAGGCATGCACCGATGATGTACTCGATAAAAACAGTATAAAAAAAAGAGCGACCGAAGTCGCTCTTTTTAACAGTAAGGATTAAGATTTCTTGTGATAAAAGGTGTAATAACTTGCATAACATACTGCAATAAACAGCAAACAACCAAAGAAGCTAATACGCATACTTGGATCAAACACCATACTGACGCAGGTGATAAAACAGAAGATAAAGCCAAGGATTGGCACAATAGGGAACAGGGGTGCTGCAAAACCTAATTCTTCTTTTTTACGTCCTTGTTTATACCATTGGCGACGGAAGTTAAATTGGCTTAAGCAAATACTCATCCAAACGACGACCATGGTAAACGCTGCAATACCTAAAAGGTTTGTAAAAATGGCTTCAGGTGCAAACTGTTCAGACAGTAAACCCGGCATCCCCCCAATCATGGTCACGATGACTGCCACATAAGGGACACCACGTGCATTGATTTTTGAGAAGACTGCTGGCAACTGTTTTTGGTAAGACAACGACCACATCATACGCGAAGCGGCAAATAGTCCCGAGTTCGCAGCAGATAGCAACGCAGTGATAATCACAAAACGAATGATATCTTCAGCATAAGGAATGCCAATGTGTTGGAATACGGTTACAAATGGACTACTACTCACGCCTTCAGCCGCTAAACCTGCCTCTTGATGCGGAAGGAGTGAAGTCACGACCAATATGGTACCCACAAAGAAAATCAATAAGCGGAAAATCGCAGTATTGATGGCTTTGGGTACATTCTTAGCAGGATCTTTGGTTTCACCCGCAGCAACACCAATCAGCTCTGTACCAGAAAATGCAAAGTTCACGATCAACATGGTGGTAAAGATAGGGAACAAGCCTTCTGGGAACCAACCCTGAGCTGTTAAGTTGCTAAATAAAGGCGCAGCTTCATAGCCTCTGTAGCCAATCACGCCAAAAATAGCGAGTAGACCCAATAAAATAAAAATAACAACGGTGATAACTTTGACTAAAGCCAACCAAAACTCAGATTCAGCGAACCATTTGGTCGAAATCATATTTAAACTAAATACAAATGCACCAAAAATTAGAGTCCACATCCACATTGAACTATCTGGAAACCACTCCTGCATGAGCAGTGCGGCAGCTGTAAACTCGGTTCCTAGCGTGACTGACCACGTTAGCCAGTACAGCCATGTGATGGTATAACCTGTACCTGGTCCGATATAGCGTTTGGCATAGGCGCCAAATGAGCCAGACTCAGGCATATGAACAGCAAGTTCCCCTAAACACAGCATGACCATATATGCAATGATCCCGCCGAGGAAATAAGAAATAATGGCACCTACAGGCCCCGTTTGTGCAATGACTTCACCCGATCCTAAAAATAGGCCAGTCCCGATTGCGCCACCAAGCGAAATCATAACCAGATGTCGAGTACTCATAGCGCGTTTTAAAGGCGCAGAATTGCCCTGATGCGAAGCATCATTCGGAGATGAGTGCATAAGCGTTAATAAGTTCAGGAATGAAGCGGGCTATTGTAGTGAAAAACTGCAAATCTGCAATGAAATAATAGTAATTATGAATAAGTGTTGATCGGATAAGATCAAGAGATGGCGTCCCTACGGGGATTCGAACCCCGGTTACCGCCGTGAAAGGGCGATGTCCTAGGCCTCTAGACGATAGGGACGTTGTGAGGTGATGCGTATATTAAGGATTAAAGGCCTATTTGTCAAAAGGGTTTTTGCTCTGTGATGGTTGAAAGTTCAAACATTAGGCAAAACAAGTAATTAAATTGAATGAATTTTTTATTGTTGCAAAAGTGAGCTCAAAAAATAAGCTTGAGCTCACTTTGCTGAAGATGCTTAGTTTTTATTGTGATAGAGCCAATAGTAACTGGTATAGCAAGCGGCCATAAAGAGCAAGCAGCCAATAAAACCTGAAAGCATTTCAGGGTCTGCCGCCATACTTAAACCTGTCGCAGTACAGCAGATAAAGCCTAGGATCGGAACCAACGGATACCACGGGGTACGGAATTTCAATTCCGATAAAGCATGACCTTGCTTTAACCATTGGCGACGGAAGTTAAACTGACTCCAGCAAATACTCATCCAGACAATCACCATAGTGAATGCTGCAACACCCATCAAGTTCTTAAAAATGACATCTGCACCAAACTGCTCAGAGAGCAAGCCTGGTAAGCCACCAATCATGGTGACCCAAATGGCAATATAAGGCACCCCAGATTTACTTACTTTGGCAAAAAGCTTGGGGAGTTGGTTTTGTGAGGACAGGGCCCACATCATACGAGATGCAGCATATAAGCCTGAGTTTGCGGTTGATAATAATGCCGTGATAATCACAAAACGGATAAAATCTTCGGCGTAAGGAATACCCATCTGGGTAAATACAGTCACAAACGGGCTGCTGCTTAAGCCGCCATGTCCACCTACTTGCAAACCTGTGTTTGTGTAGCTAAGTAGCGAACTGATGACAATGATGGTACCAACAAAGAAAATAATCAGGCGCCAAACCGCGGCATGAATGGCTTTGGGTACATTTTTTTCTGGGTTTTCAGTTTCACCTGCGGCAATACCAATCATTTCTGTGCCATTAAAGGCAAAGTTCACAATTAATAAGGTGGTAAACAACGGAATAAGGCCATTTGGTAGCCAGCCTTGTGCGGTTAAGCTGTTAAATAAGGGGGCAGATTCATACCCTTGAAAAGGGATAACACCGAAAATACAGGCAAAGCCTAATAGAATGAAAATAAGTACAGTTGCGACTTTAATCATGGACAGCCAAAACTCAGACTCTGCAAAAGCTCGGGTTGAACTAAGGTTTGAAATCAGGACGCCACTGGCAAAGATTAGCGTCCATAACCAGATCGACGTATGTGGGAACCATTCCTGTACCAAAATGGCTGCTGCGGTAAATTCGGTGCCAAGTGTTGCCGACCAGCCGAGCCAATACATCCACGACACCATATAACCTGTGCCAGGGCCAATATAACGTGTTGCAAAGGCACCAAATGAACCAGAAACAGGTAAATGTACTGCAAGCTCTCCAAGGCAAAGCATGACCATATATGCGATCAAACCCCCAATAATATAAGCCAGCACAGCACCGAGAGGGCCTGCCTGAGAGATCACTTCGCCTGAGCCCATGAACAGGCCTGTACCAATGGCACCACCAAGCGATAACATGATCAGGTGGCGTGTGCTCATGGCACGTTTTAATGAGGTATTTTGCAGTGAATCAGTTGACGACTGCGAAGGCGGCGTTGCAGATTGCATAGAAAATCAAAGAATGGGCTTAAAGTTATATTCTAGTTTTTAATAAGATGAAAAATCACGTGAATTGAAATTTTCTGATGAACTATCGGTATCAATTTAAAAAACAAATGCTTAAAGACTATCTTTTAGTGGTCAGGTGTTGGGTAAGAAGGGCTGTTTTCAACACTTGAGTGGATTTCTTGTGCGACAGGGTCTTGTTTAGTGTTATTGGTTCCTTGTTGGACAAACCATAGATAAAAAATAGAAGGCGATAGAATTAATAAAAAGATTAGAATTTTCTTAAGCATAACAATCAACCTTGAAAAACACAGACCATAGTATAGCGAGCGTATGGTTAAAACTGAAATGAAACATCGGTGGTCAATAGCCGATTAAATGAAAAGTGATGTGTTCTAGAAATAGAATAAGATGGCGTCCCTACGGGGATTCGAACCCCGGTTACCGCCGTGAAAGGGCGATGTCCTAGGCCTCTAGACGATAGGGACGTTGCGAGGATGGCGGTATCTTATTGATCCGCCATCAGAGTGTCAAGTAGGTGTGGTGCGAGTTTGTTCAAAATATAACAGAACAGTTCGGCGGTCTTTTGAGTATCGTATAAAGCCGAGTGGGCCTCTTTACCATCGAACTCTATCCCAGCTTGAATACATGACTTCGCAAGAACAGTCTGACCAAACATCACAGCACTTAGGGTGACGGTGTCAAATACTGAAAAACTGTGAAATGGGTTTTGATTTTTAGTACCTGTACGTGCAATCGCTGCTTGTACAAAGCCTAAATCAAAGTGGGCGTTATGACCGACCAAGACCGCATGTGTACAGTTCTGTTGGCGACGGACTTCATTGACGGCTTTAAAAATACGTTTTAATGCTGTTTTTTCGTCTTCAGCCATGGCCATGCGCATGGGATTAAAGGGATCAATACCAATAAAGTCCAGTGAACGACGGTCTAGATTTGCACCTTCAAAGGGATTGATATGCGCATGATGTGCAGGGCCCGGTACAAATTGACCTTCTTCATTATAAATAATCGGAATTGCAGCAATTTCCAATAAGGCATCGGTCTGTGCATTAAAACCTGCTGTTTCGACATCGACAACAACAGGTAGAAAACCACGGAAACGCTGACCAATTATTGGCAATGTTTCATTTGTCACACTTTTCTCCATTGAATGGTTTTACCCGCATACAGCGGAATAATCTGTTCACCATCCAAATAGTCTAAACTCTCAGGGATGACTTGGTCTTCTTTTACCAGTGTAATTGTTGAAGTATTGCGCGGTAGACCGTAGAAGTCTGCACCAAAGTGGCTGGCAAAACCTTCAAGGCGTTCAAGTTTACCCACTTGATCAAAGGCTTGAGCATAAAGTTCAATTGCCGTTGGTGCGCTGTAGCAGCCTGCACATCCACATGCATTTTCTTTGGCATTTTTAGAGTGTGGTGCACTGTCTGTGCCTAAGAAAAACTTAGGGTTGGCACTGGTCGCAACTTCGAGCAAAGTTTGCTGATGGGTTTGACGTTTTAAAATGGGTAAGCAATAGAAGTGCGGTTTAATGCCACCAACCAACATATCATTGCGGTTAAACAGTAAATGCTGCGGGGTAATGGTTGCAGCGACATTGCGGTCTTGTTCTAAAACAAAGTTGGCCGCTTCACTGGTGGTAATGTGTTCTAAAACCAATTTCAGTTTTGGAAATTGCTTTAGCAACGGAGAAAGAACTTCGTCTAAGAATCGCTTTTCACGGTCGAAAATATCGACATGATTGTGTGTGACTTCACCATGCAGCAGTAATGGAACCTGATGTTCTTCAAGTTGCTCAATAACGGCATAGACTTTACGAATGTCGCTTACACCATTGTCTGAATTGGTGGTCGCGCCAGCAGGGTAGAGTTTAATCGCATTTACAAACTCAGAGTTTTTAATTTTCTTGACTTCTTCAGGTGAAGTTGTGTCAGTAAAATACAACACCATACGTGGGTCGAAAGCATTACCTTCTGGTACGTGCGCCATGATGCGTTCACGGTACGCATTCGCTTCCTCAACCGTTTTAACAGGCGGTACGGTATTTGGCATACAAATAGCGCGTGAAAACTGTTGGGCTAAATCGGGAACCGTACGTTGTAATGCAAGACCATCACGAAGGTGAGCGTGCCAATCATCTGGCTGGAGAATCGTAATCGTATTCAAGGCGATTTCTGTCAAAGAAATAAAACAGATGATAATGCATATGCGCCAAAAATGGTAATGACAAATAAAGGCATCTTGTCTGATTATTATGATTTATCTTTGTAATTTTGTGTTATTTTTAGGCAACTACAAGAATTAAATCTGGTCTGGTATGGAATATAAATACAACCTCGCCAAACTTCAGTATGACAAAGAAAAAATGGAAGAGCTGATTACACGACACAACCGTCGCATTGGTCAGGTTTTTCCTCAGAAATTAGAACAAGAGTTTTGGCGATTAAACTTAGAGCGCGCACGTCGCAATATTAATGACTTTCTTTGGTCTGGTGTTTTGGCTTATTTTATTTTCGCCATTTTGACGATTCCGGGGGATTACTGGATTATTGAACAGTCTCACTTTAAACAAGATTTTATTCATTGCTTATTGGGGCTGCTAAATGGTGCAGTTTGTCTTTTATTTCTTTATGTTTTTTCACATTTTGTCAAGCTGAAGCCTTTTTTTGCCTATGCAGCCATGTTTGCTGTGTTTTGGGCCGTGGTCTCGACGACTTGGTTGACCATATCGGTGCATACCGAAGCTTTGCGTCATCAAGCGATGATGATCATTTGCATGATTTATGTCTTGGGGTATTTGCTGACTGGGGTAAAACCAGGATATGTTTTTATGACTGGTATGGCAGCCGCTGGGGTTTCATTTTTAGTCCTGATTTCGACTCTGGTCAAGTTTGATGCGATCGTGATGGGGCGTGTAATGTTTGGTAGCTGTTTGCTGGGGTTTATCATCAGCCGTATGATCTACGCCCGCGAGCGCATCATTTTTTTAAATATTCGTCGCGCTAAAATTAGTGAAAAAATACATCGAATACATACTTCAGAATTGCTGCATTTGAGTCAGAATGATGAGCTGACGAAGATATCAAATCGGCGTAATTTTGACGAAATGATGGATACTTATTATGAGCAATCACGTCAGGATGAAACACCCTTGTCGATTTTGTTTATTGATGTTGATTTTTTCAAAAAATATAACGACTGTTATGGTCACCAAAAGGGCGATGATGTGATTTCATCGATTGCAAAATCTATTAAAAATGCGATTCGGCATATGGATTTTGTGGCGCGTTATGGCGGCGAAGAGTTTGTGGTGTTATTACCTGAAACTGATGCACATGGCGCTTATGCGGTGGCTTCAAATATTTACCGAGCGATTGAACGTTTGGAAATTCCGCATCAAATGTCTGAAGTATCTCCATTTGTCACCATTAGTTTAGGAATTACGGTCTTTAAAGGTGAGGTGGATTTGAGTAAAGTCGAGTTGCTGGGTATCGCAGATCAGGCTTTATACCGCGCCAAGCAATTGGGGCGTAACCAGATTTATTATCAGCCCTTAACCACATCGACTTGTATAGAATGAATCGCTAAAATAAAAAAAACCGCTCTTATGAGCGGTTTTTTTGACATTCAACAAACTTATTTGTTTTTGTCTTTTAACTGTGGAACAGCAGAACCAGTACCTACAGCTAATAAACCAGTATTGGTATAAATACCAAGTTTCGCACGAGTATCTGTGATGTCCAAGTTACGCATAGTTAACTGACCAATACGGTCCATTGGCGTAAACATTGAATCGCCTTTCTCCATCGTCAAACGCTCAGCTTCATAAGTGAGGTTTTCAGACTCAGTGTTCATGATGGTGTAGTCATTACCACGACGAAGCTCTAAAGTCACAGTACCAGTGATGGCTTTGGCAACCCAACGCTGTGCAGTTTCACGAAGCATTAATGCTTGAGAGTCGAACCAACGACCTTGGTAAAGTAAACGACCTAAACGTAGACCGTTAATACGGTACTGTTCAATCGTGTCTTCGTTATGAATACCAGTAACCAAGCGCTCATAAGCAATATGTAGAAGTGCCATACCTGGTGCTTCATAAATACCGCGAGATTTTGCTTCAATAATACGGTTTTCGATTTGGTCAGACATACCTAGACCATGACGACCACCAATACGGTTGGCTTCAAGAATGAACTCAACAGGGTCTTCGATACGTTGACCATTAATTGCAACAGGGAAGCCTTCTTCAAAAGTAATCGATACTTCTTCAGCTTTAACTTCTACGTCGTCTTTCCAGAATGCAACGCCCATGATTGGGTCAACAATTTTGATCCCTGCATTGAGGTATTCAAGATCTTTTGCTTCGTGGGTCGCACCCAACATGTTTGAGTCAGTTGAATACGCTTTTTCTTTTGACATTTTGTAGTCAAAGCCGTTGTCGATCAAGAATTGCGACATTTCAGCACGGCCACCTAATTCATCAATAAACGTTTGGTCTAACCAAGGCTTATAGATTTTAAGTGCAGGGTTGGTCAACAAACCATAACGGTAGAAACGTTCAATATCGTTTCCTTTATATGTTGAACCATCACCCCAGATGTTGACATCATCTTCTTTCATTGCGGTAACAAGCATAGTCCCTGTTACTGCGCGACCCAATGGCGTCGTGTTGAAATACGGTACACCACCAGTTGAAATGTGGAACGCACCACATTGAATTGCAGCAATACCTTCAAGTGCAAGCTGTAAACGGCAGTCAACTAAGCGAGCTTTGACTGCGCCATACGCTTCCGCTTTTTTTGGAATCGCATCGTAGTCGTCTTCATCAGGCTGACCTAAGTTTGCTGTATAAGCATAAGGTTCTGCGCCTTTTTGTTTCATCCACAAAAGTGCAGCTGAAGTATCTAGACCACCAGAGAAGGCAATACCAACTTTTTTGCCAACTGGGACATTCTGCAAGATAGTTGCATTATCAGTCATTGTTAATCCTAACGATATAAATATAGGCACCGAGAATGGGTGGCCTGAAAGAATACATATGTCCGCGATTGTAGCACTTTTCCAAATGGTTTTTCTAAAAAATCATAGGGCTTTAAAAATATTAAGGCTCATGTGCATATCGATACTGTTGAAAAAAATCTGGATAAAATCGGTTTCTATATTGTGTGCTCAATTTTTGTCTTTTTAGAAGATGTTTAGGCTGTAAATTAATCAAAAAAGTGGGGAGGTTGGTTTGGTTTTAAATTGGTATTACCAATATTGTGTGATTTTTCCATTTTTTGAGTATTAAGCTGGATTTAAGTTCGGTGATTATTTTTTATATTATTAGACTAAAGTCTAAAATTAGCATTATTTTCATAAAAATATCAGTAAAAACAATGATATTAATTTGATTGAAATATGATCGTGTTTATAAAGGTAGTTGATATTGGTCATACCAATATTAACTTTTAATTGAAGTTTTACTTCATTTTAAATCAAAATAAGCCAAGTATAAGTCATTATTGGTTTGTTTCTCTTTACGGTTGCTCATATTGGTCTGTCCAATATTGGCAAAAGTGCCAATAATATGCTCAAAATTAAATCTTAGTAAGCATTTCAAGGAGATGACAATGCTTCAATGGCAGCAAATGTATGACCCGATGGGGAATATTTGGATTTCAAGTCTAATTGCACTGATTCCGATTATCTTCTTCTTTTTGGCGCTCGCGATATTTCGTTTAAAAGGCAGTGTGGCAGGTACGATCACTGTTGTACTTGCACTTCTTGTCTCTTTATTTACCTATAAGATGCCGGTGCTGATGGCATTCGCATCGATGGCTTATGGTTTCCTCTACGGTTTATGGCCAATTGCATGGATCATTATTGGTGCGGTATTCCTGTATAAAATTTCAGTGAAGACAGGCCAGTTTGACATCATTCGTTCTTCTATTCTCTCAATTACTGAAGATCAGCGTTTACAAATGCTGTTGGTGGGTTTTGCTTTCGGTACTTTCTTAGAGGGTGCTGCAGGCTTTGGTGCTCCTGTGGCGATTACCGCAGCATTATTAGTCGGTTTAGGCTTTAAACCGTTATATGCAGCAGGTCTCTGTCTAATCGTAAACACAGCACCTGTGGCTTTTGGTGCAATGGGTATTCCAATTATTGTTGCTGGACAAGTCTCTGGTGTTGATACGATGGAAATCAGCCAAATGGTGGGCCGTCAGCTACCATTTATGGTGCCAATCGTGTTGTTCTGGATTATGGCAATTATGGACGGCTGGCGCGGTGTTAAAGAAACATGGCCTGCAGTTGTGGTGGGTGCAAGTAGCTTTGCAATTGCACAATACCTAACTTCTAACTTTGTCGGTCCAGAATTACCTGATATTACGGCTGCAATTGCATCCTTGGTTTCTTTAACGATTTTGTTTAAATACTGGCAGCCGAAGCACATTTTCCGTTTTGCAGATCAAGACGCAACGATGAGTGAAGATGTGGCTGCACAAAAACAGCAAAAATACACTGTAGGACAAATTGCAAAAGCATGGTCTCCATTCGCGATTTTAACTGTGATGGTGACGATCTGGAGTGTGAAACCGTTTAAGGATTTATTTGCCAAAGACGGTGCATTGCATGATCTCGTGATTTCAATCAAAGTGCCATTTTTGCATCAAATGATTCAAAAAATGCCACCCGTGGTTGCTGAAATTAAAGACTATGACGCGATTTACAAGTTTGATTGGATCTCGGCTACAGGAACTGCGATCTTTATTGCAGCATTGATCACAATTGCCTATTTGAAGATGAAACCGAAAGATGCTGTGGTAACTTTTGGTGAAACTCTGAATGAGTTGAAAGTTCCCATTTATTCAATTGGTATGGTGTTGTCTTTTGCTTTTATCGCAAATTATTCGGGTATGTCTTCGACCTTGGCTTTGGCTCTTGCACATACAGGTTCGGCATTTACGTTCTTCTCGCCTTTCTTGGGTTGGTTGGGTGTATTCCTCACGGGTTCAGATACCTCTGCCAATGCACTGTTTTCAGCACTTCAGGCTACTACAGCTCAGCAAATTGGTGTGCCAGAAGTTTTACTGGTGGCAGCAAATACCAGCGGTGGTGTGACCGGTAAGATGATTTCACCGCAATCGATTGCGATTGCGTGTGCGGCAGTAGGACTGGTTGGTAAAGAGTCTGATTTATTCCGTTTTACCTTAAAACACAGTATAACGTTCACAATTATGATGGGTATTATGATTACCCTACAAGCCTATGTGTTCCCATGGATGATTCCATAACACAAATTGTGTATCAACGTTAAGGAAAGCAGATGAAAGTCTCCGATAAAGCTGTACAAAGCCTGCGTGTATTGATTGAACAAAGCAATATGCAAGTTGGAGACCGTCTGCCTGCTGAAAGAAAACTGTGTGAACAGCTTCAAGTCTCTCGCTCTTC
Organism: Acinetobacter sp. SwsAc2; assembly: GCF_013391465.1. NCBI lineage: Bacteria > Pseudomonadati > Pseudomonadota > Gammaproteobacteria > Moraxellales > Moraxellaceae > Acinetobacter > Acinetobacter sp. SwsAc2. The sequence goes on from NZ_JACBEZ010000020.1 coordinate 56,077, forward strand.
TTTAAGAGAGGCCATTTCGCAGTTGACCAGCATGGGTATGTTGGTCAGCAAAGTGGGAGCGGGAACTTTTTTAAAACAATTACCAGCAACTTGGTCCAGTTATCAAATCGTACAACCGATTAGTAATTTGATAAGTGAAGATCCTGCCTACCGATTTGATGTGCAAGAGGCGCGCATTATTTTAGAAGGTGGAACAACTTGGTATGCAGCACAACGCGCAACCCAAGAAGATCTGGTGAACATCCGACATCATTATGATCAGATTAACCATTTTCAGGCTTTGGGAAATGATGACGAGGCGGCTCGTGCAGATGCGAAATTTCATTTAGCGATTGCTGAAGCATCTCATAATTTGGTTTTGATTCAGATGATGCGTGGTCTGTTTGATTTGTTGCAGTTCAACGTCGCTTTGGGACGCCGAAAAGTCTATAGCGAAGCACACCGGTTTGATCAATTGCATGATCAGCACTTTCAAGTCATGAATGCAATTGAACGTCGTGATCCAGAAGCTGCACGTAAAGCAGTCTGTGGACACATTGAGTTTGTAGTACAACAGGTGCGAATGATTGATGAAGAAGAAGCTCGTCGTCAGCGCGCCAGTCGATTAAACAGGATATAAGCATGATTATTTCTTCTGCCAATGACTACCGTGAAGCGGCACGACGTCGTTTACCGCCATTTTTATTCCATTACATCGATGGTGGTGCGTATGCAGAATATACCCTGAAGCGTAATGTAGAAGATTTATCAAAAATAGCTTTGCGCCAGCGTGTACTGAACGACATGTCACAGTTAAGTTTAGAGACCAAACTGTTTGATGAAACTTTGTCGATGCCTGTTGCATTATCTCCTGTCGGTTTAACAGGCATGTATGCACGCCGCGGCGAAGTTCAAGCTGCGGTCGCTGCAGATAAAAAGGGTATTCCGTTTACGCTTTCTACCGTTTCAGTATGTCCAATTGAGGAAGTGGCGCCTGCGATTCAGCGTCCAATGTGGTTCCAGCTCTATGTGCTGCGTGACCGTGGTTTCATGAAAAATGCTTTGGAACGTGCTAAAGCGGCAGGCTGTTCAACCTTGGTATTTACCGTGGATATGCCTGTACCGGGTGCGCGTTACCGTGATGCCCACTCGGGTATGAGTGGCCCAAATGCAGCAATGCGTCGTTATATGCAGTCGTGTTTCCATCCACATTGGGCATGGAATGTCGGCATGATGGGACGTCCGCATGACTTGGGCAATATTTCTAAATACTTAGGCAAACCTACAGGTCTAGAAGATTATATTGGTTGGTTAGGTTCTAACTTTGATCCGTCTATTTCGTGGAAAGACCTTGAGTGGATTCGTGAGTTTTGGGATGGGCCAATGGTCATTAAAGGAATTTTGGATCCTGAAGATGCCAAAGATGCAGTGCGTTTCGGTGCAGATGGGATTGTGGTTTCAAACCATGGTGGTCGTCAGCTGGATGGCGTTTTATCTTCTGCACGTGCACTTCCACCAATTGCAGATGCAGTGAAGGGTGATATTAAAATCCTCGCGGATTCGGGTATTCGTAATGGTTTAGACGTGGTACGTATGCTGGCGTTGGGTGCGGACACGTGTATGCTCGGTCGTGCCTTTGTTTATGCTTTAGGTGCGGCAGGCGGTGAGGGTGTTTCAAATCTGCTTGATTTAATTGATAAAGAAATGCGTGTGGCAATGACTTTAACAGGTGCAAAAACCATTGCTGATATTACGTCTGACTGTTTAGTGAAGTTAGAACGAGAGTTGGCTGAGTAAAACTCTCTAATAAAAGCGAATGAATATAAAGAAGCATCCTTTGCCTCATTTTGAATTAAAAAATTTAAGTTCAATTGCGTAGGCGATACCTTACTTTTCAAAGATGAAAAGTAACAAAAATCTTTTGTTGGGCGAGGGGTAGGTCCTGTACCCCGCCCAACGCCGGCATCCATGCCGCCACACGACATCGAATACCGTGATTAATACGCTTAAAAAATGAATGTGTTATTTCATAATCTAGCTTTATTGAAAAGCTCAAAAAATTAATGGGCAGGATATAAAATGCAATCCAATTTAGACGCACCGCAAACTATTCAAAAGCTCATCACTATTGTGGGTAAACAACACGTTTTAACTGACGATAAAGACACACGTTTATACCGCCAAGGTCGTCGTTACGGTGCAGGGAAAGTACTCGCTGTTGTTGCACCAGGGTCATTACTGGAACAGTGGCAAGTACTGCAAGCGGCTGTTGATGCAGATTGTATTGTGATTATGCAAGCAGCCAATACAGGTTTGACTGGTGGTTCAACACCTTTTGGCGATGACTATGACCGTCCTGTGGTTCTGATCAGCACGCGTCGTTTGGTTGGCATTCAGGTCATTAATGACGGTCAGCAAGTGATTTGTCTACCTGGTGCAACATTAGATCGACTTGAAAAAGAATTGGTGCCATTTAATCGGGAGCCACACTCGGTGATTGGTTCATCGTGTATTGGAGCTTCAGTTTTAGGTGGCGTCTGTAATAACTCAGGCGGTGCTTTGGTTCGCCGTGGTCCTGCTTATACTGAGCTGGCATTGTATGCCCGTGTTAATGATGATGGTCAGTTAGAGTTGGTTAATCACTTGGGAGTGAACCTAGGCGAAACACCTGAAGAAATTCTAAGCAAGCTTGAAACGAAAAATTATCAAATCGGCGATATTATTAATAACTCAGGCTGCTGCGCATCGGACCATCGTTATGGACATGATGTTAAACAAGTTGATGAAAATACGCCCGCGCGTTTTAATGCCGATCCATCTCGTTTATATGAAGCATCGGGTTCGGCGGGTAAAGTGTGTGTTTTTGCCGTACGTTTGGATACCTTTGAAAAAATTCCAAGCCAAGTATTCTACGTGGGTACAAATTCACATGATGATTTGACTGAAATCCGCCGTTTTTTACTAAAAGATTTGCCGCGATTGCCGATTGCAGGGGAATACATCCACCGCGTGGCTTATGACATTGGGGCAGAGTACGGTAAAGACACCTTCATGTTCATTGAAAAACTCGGCACAGCCAAAGTACCTGCTGCATTTGCAATGAAAGATAAGGTCGATGCGTACTTAGAAAAATTTGGTATGAAAGGTCTGTCAGATAAAGTTTTGCAGCTGGTGACCAAATTCATGCCCAATCATTTACCGAAACGGATGAATGCTTTTCGTGACCTGTATGAACATCATTTGGTTATTCGGATTGAAAATCAAGATGTCGAGACAGTTGAAATCTTTTTAAAACGTTATTTCCAAGATAAAACCTCAGGTGATTTTTTCCACTGTACCGAGGAAGAAGGACGTAAAGCATTTTTACATCGCTTTGCCGTTGCAGGTGCAGCAATTCGCTATCGGGATACGCACCGTTCAGAAGTTGAAGATATTGTAGCTCTGGATATCGCATTGCGTCGTAATGATCGAGAGTGGGTGGAAACCTTACCCAAAGAGATGGATGATCTGATTGTTCATAAGCTCTATTATGGTCACTTTTTATGTCATGTGTTTCATCAGGACTATATTGTGAAAAAGGGCGTGGATCCTTTGGCGATGGAACACCAAATGTGGCATTTACTGGATGCACGTGGGGCCGAATACCCAGCCGAGCATAATGTCGGACATTTATATGTAGCAAAACCTGCACTACGAACGCATTATGAAAAGCTTGATCCAACCAATAGTTTTAATGTGGGTATTGGTCAAACCAGTAAGCTGAAGCATTGGCAGTAAAGGGCTTTGGTCTAAAAAACTAAACCAGTGAGGGCAACGTCACTGGTTTTTTTATTGTCGTATGTTTTTGAGAGTTCAGTCGGATTGACCGTAGATGCCAAGAATTTTTTATAAATTGTCATCCCAATATTTTAAAAAACAGCTAAAGTAGTATGCAACAAGTTGCAAAGCCAAAGATAAGGATTCATGATGACAACCAATAGCTATGCACATATTTTAAAACCCTTACATTTGGGTTTTACCACCATTAAAAACCGTGTGGTGATGGGCTCCATGCATACGGGCTTGGAAGATCGTTTTTATAATTATCCAAAATTGGCTGCATACTTCGGTGAGCGTGCTAAAGGCGGAGTCGGCCTGATCATTACAGGCGGGATTTCTCCAAACCGTCAAGGTTGGCTTCTTCCTGCGGGCGGGACGATGAATACGCTGGGGGATATTGCTCCGCATCGTTTAGTGACCCATGCCGTACATAAGCATGGCGCAAAAATTTTAATGCAGATTTTGCATGCTGGACGTTATGGCTACCAACCTTTTGTTGTGTCTGCCAGTCCAATCAAGTCGCCGATTTCGCCTTTTAAACCGCGTCAAATGTCTGAAAAGCAAATTTTAAATACCATTGATGACTATGTTAACTGTGCCAGTCTTGCCAAAAAGGCAGGCTATGACGGTGTAGAAATTATGGGTTCAGAAGGTTATTTACTGAATCAATTCTTAAGCCGTCATGTGAACCAACGTGAAGACCGTTGGGGCGGGCCGATTGAAAACCGTATGCGTTTTGCGGTCGAAATTGTCAAAGGGATACGTGCACAAGTCGGCGAGAAATTTATTATTTGCTTCCGTTTGTCATTGCTCGATTTGGTGCATGACGGCAATACCATGCAAGAAGTGGTTACGATTGCGCAAGCACTAGAAAAAGCAGGCATTACCTTATTGAATACAGGAATTGGCTGGCATGAAGCGCGTATTCCGACCATTGTGACTTCGGTGCCACGTGCTGCTTTTGTTGACTATACTGCGGAAGTGAAAAAGCACGTGGCTGTGCCAGTGATTGCTTCAAACCGTATCAATATGCCAGACACGGCAGAAGAGATTTTGGCATCGGGCAAAGCCGATATGGTGCAAATGGCGCGTCCGTTATTGGCTGATGCTTTTTGGGTGAATAAAACAGCGACCAATCGTGTCGATGAAATCAATACGTGTATCGCTTGTAACCAAGCATGCTTAGATCATACCTTTAAAAACCAACGTGCTACTTGTTTAGTTAACCCGCGTGCAGCGTTTGAAACTGAGTTGGTTTATTTGAAAGCGAAACAACCGAAACGAGTTGCGGTTGTGGGTGGTGGCGTCGCAGGTATGTCAGCCGCGACAGTTGCAGCCAGTCGTGGACACCAAGTGACTCTGTTTGAAGCAAGTCATGAAGTGGGTGGACAGTTCAATTTGGCAAAAGTTGTACCCGGTAAAGAAGAGTTTCATGAAACCATTCGCTATTTCAAAGTACAGATTGAAAAAACTGGCGTCGACTTACGTTTAAACACCAAGGTGAATCGTGAGCAGCTTGAGCGTGAAGGCTTTGAAGAAATTATTATTGCAACAGGTGTTGTGCCACGCGTATTACGTATCGAAGGGAGTGATTCACCGCAAGTCTTGTCTTATGCAGAAGTGTTACGCGGCGCACCTGTCGGTCAAAAGGTTGCAGTGATTGGTGCTGGAGGGATTGGTTTTGATGTGTCTGAGTATTTATTGAAACCAGAGCATCAACCTCAGCCACAACCACTTGCAGATTGGCAACGTGAATGGGGCGTAGATCCAAACCCGAATTATGTTTCTGAAGGAGGCACGCAGGCCGCAGAAGTTCATCCGCCTGTTCGTGAGATTTATTTATTACAGCGTAAAACCTCTGCACTTGGAGCAGGTTTGGGCAAAACTTCGGGCTGGGTACACCGTGCACAGTTGAAAAAGCATGCAGTACGTATGTTACGTGGGGTTCAGTACAAAGCTGTGACTGATGAAGGGCTTTGGGTGGATATGGCAGGACAAGATCAATTGCTACGTGTCGATACTATCGTTGTGTGTGCAGGGCAGGAGTCTGTAAAGGATCTGATGCCAAGTGCTGAGCAAAATACACTAGCGAATTATCACATTATTGGTGGTGCTAAACTGGCTGCTGAGCTAGATGCGAAGCGTGCGATTCGTGAAGGTGCTGAAATCGCTTCGAAATTATAAACTTTTGATGAAACAATATGCAGTTGATTGCTTTGACGGTAAGTTTTACTTGTCATCAAAACAAAAGCTCCGTATGATGGCGCACATGGAAGCGTGGCAGAGCGGTTTAATGCACCGGTCTTGAAAACCGACGAGGGCTTATACCCCTCCGTGAGTTCGAATCTCACCGCTTCCGCCAAATTTAAAAAGCCCTCTGTAGTTACAGGGGGCTTTTTTTTTCATATTTTTCTCACAAATTAATCCATATTACTGATAAAAAATAGCCGTGTGATTGAAAGTCTCAACTTTTAGGAGTTAGGGGCATCCTCGATGATTAATATTAATTGGCTCTGAGTATTTAGATCCAAATGGCTCTCGTCTATGGGCATCAAAAAGGACAAATTTTACATAGTCCTATATTCTAATCCATGAAACTTTTCTTCAAAGTGAATGAATTTTTCAACGTCATTTTAAGAGTAATTGTGAAAATGATGGAGTTTTGGAGTCTTGTGGAAACGTACATATGTAATGGTGTCGGAAGTACTCAGATGTCAGTGTAGGGTAAAAATTAGGTTTTTATATTTTTGATATGATCATAATAATGTTTATGAGATCGCAGAGGATGAGGTGTAGCTATGAGATCAAATGGGCTTTGTTGCACAAACATTCAAAAGCTAAACTTCTTCCAAGTTATCTAAATTTAAGTGGCAACTTGGGTGTGAGGTCGACCTAAATCTGTAAATTTATTTAATACGGCCACACGTGCATGAATCTCATTGACTTGGCTTTGAAAGTTTCTCGCACGGAGTTTATCGCCTAATAATTTGATGCAATGCATCTTGGTTTCTATCAGAC
>NZ_JACBEZ010000021.1:0-62003 GCF_013391465.1 Acinetobacter sp. SwsAc2
GTCTGATAGAAACCAAGATGCATTGCATCAAATTATTAGGCGATAAACTCCGTGCGAGAAACTTTCAAAGCCAAGTCAATGAGATTCATGCACGTGTGGCCGTATTAAATAAATTTACAGATTTAGGCCGACCTCACACCCAAGTTGCCACTTAAATTTAGATAACTTGGAAGAAGTTTAGCTTTTGAATGTTTGTGCAACAAAGCCGTTACCTATACAAAATCCAGTTTTGTTGTTGTAAACCTTATCACTTCATACCAAAAATAAGTTTCAAACCTAACACTGTCATCACCGTCCCTGCTGCGCGGTCAAATACGGCTTTAAACTTCAAATACACACGGCGCGGCTTTTCAGCAGACAATGCCACTGCAACCAACGAACACCAACCCGCATCAATAAAGAAACATAGGATAGGCAGTACATAATAGTAATAAGTTGGGATTTCTTTGGGTAAAAGTGCAGTAAAAATACTGGCTAGAACAATCGCAATTTTAGGGTTGGATAGCTGAGTAATTAAACCAGTCATAAAGGCACGGCGTAAAGTCATTGCTTTCGAGCTGGAATGATCTGCCTCAATTGGCTCTTTGGCATGTTTAATAATTTTAAACGCGAGCCAAAGCAAATAGATCCCACCACAAATTTTTAAGGCCAAATACGCTGACGGCACTGCCAACAAAAAGGCTTGTAAACCAAGTACAGCCAACAGACCAAAAACAGCTGCGCCTGTTCCTGTCCCCAGTGCGGTAAAGAGGCCATGCTTTCGAGAAATCGCAATCGAATTTTTTGCTACATAAATCGACGTCGGTCCAGGGCTCATTGCGCCTAACATTAATGCAAAGGCAATCGAGCCCAAAATCCAAAATGATTCCAAGAGTGACCTCTAAATTGAGAAAATTTATCAGATGCGATTTTACGCTAAACAAAGTTTTTACGATATTCACTTTATCAGTTATTTTTCACATTTATATCGTGATCAAGCCGTAGCGTGTACGTCCATTATATTTTTTAATGATAAATAAAAAAGCCTATTTTAAGGAAATTTGGCATAGGGCATAGTGAAAACAACAATAGAGCAATTGCTCAAAAATAAACTGCAACATCAGTTATTTAGATCATATTAAATTTTAATAAAAAGACAAATGTGTATTAAAAATAGCCATCATATGCTTATTTTTGATTACAAAATATAATGAGGGAATTACTTCCCTTTTCATACTTTTTTAATATATAAAAAGACTTACTATTTATAAGGTTTTATTTCTAAAAACCACATTTTTTAACTTCATAATTTTTAACATCATAATTAAAGGTGAACCATGCAAAATAAGAAGCGCCCCCCATTAGACGCGCAACAGTCCCATCTTTGGATCATTGGTGGTGGTATCGCAGGTATGGCTGCTGCTGCATTTGCGATCCGTGATGCCAAAGTCCCTACCAAAAATATCCATATTTTAGAAGAACTCGATATTTCAGGCGGCTCGATGGATGGCGGACATACACCGCATGCCGCGCAAGCTTGGGTAACACGTGGTGGGCGGATGCTGACCGATGAAACTTATTTGTGCCTATGGGACTTATTTTCTAGTATTCCATCTTTGGAAAATCCAGACATTTCTGTGCGTGAAGAATGTCGTGAGTTTAATGAAAAAGTAAAAACCCACGCCAATGCACGTTTAATTGATGCCAAACATGTCATTGCGGATGCAGCAAAGCTTGGTCTGAATACACTACATCGTGCACAGATGCTGCGCCTATTGGCTTCAAAAGAAGAAAAAATTGGCAGTCGCCGCATTGATGAGTTTTTTGATGAAGCCTTTTTTGAAACCAATTTCTGGCGCATGTGGCGCACGACTTTCGCTTTTCAAAAATGGCACAGTGCAGCAGAGTTAAGACGCTATTTCTTGCGTTTTATTCAAGAATTGCCACGCATTCATACCTTAGCTGGTGTGAAACGTACCAAGTACAATCAATATGACTCGATGATTCTGCCCCTACAGCGTTGGCTAGTCGCACAAGGCGTCGATGTACGTTTTGGACACTATGTCACAGATGCTGACTTCATTACCAATGCTGAAACTCAAAAGCGCCATGCCTCGCGACTATATGTACAATTGCCTGAAGGCTCAGAGCAAATTAATCTGAAAGCCAATGATTTAGCTATTTTCACTTTAGGCTCTATTACAGCAGACTCACGTTATGGTGGTAATCATGACGTGCCTGCCCTCATTCGTCATCGAGAAGATCATGGCTGGACACTTTGGGAAACACTGGCGCAAAAAGCCCCAGACTTTGGCCGTCCAATGACCTTTTATGGCAATGTCGATGAACATAAGTGGGAGTCTTTCACTCTGACCATGAAAGATGACGTGTTGCTTAAACGCATTATTGACTATACGGGGAATGAACCAGGCACAGGCGCACTGATGACTTGGTATGAGTCGGGTTGGCATTTATCCATAGTGGTTCCCGCACAGCCGCACTTTGCCGACTTACCTGAAGGCCTGTATACCTTATGGGGCTATGGCTTCCAAATTGACCATATGGGCGATTACATCAAGAAACCAATGTCCGAAGCCACAGGGCAAGAAATCCTAACAGAACTGATTAAACAGCTCGGTTTTGACGACATTTTAGATCATGTTTTGGCAACCACCCATGTAACCACTGCCATGATGCCATATGCTTCTGCCCTGTTTGCCTGCCGTAAACCGGGAGATCGTCCACAGGTGATTCCGCAAGGCTCACAAAACTTTGCTTTCCTTGGACAGTTTGTGGAAATTGAAGATGACGTGGTCTTTACTGTGGAATATTCAGTTCGTGGAGCGATGCTTGCCATTTATGAATTCTTTGGGGTGGAACGTGAAATCCCTGAAATTTACAACGGTCTGCTTGATCCGAAAGTCGGTTTGAAAGCTTTGGAAACCGTGTTCCACTAAGCTTTTAACAATAGTGATAAGAGCATGCTTCTGTGCTCTTATCATTTTTGAGCAAAATTTCACTTATTTGAATTACAAAACTCACTTGCAGCTTTGATTGCATAGAGGCAGCATTAGACTCATCTAAAACTTTAAAAATAAATCTATGAAACTAGCAGAAGCACTTTTATTGCGTAGTGACTTACAAACCAAACTCGCTTCTTTACAACAACGGATCAACAATAATGTGCTAATCCAAGAAGGCGATGAACTGAGTGAAGACCCCAATACGCTGATTGGTGAGGCCTTTAGTGTAAATACAGAGTTACATCATCTGATTGAAAGAATTCATGCGACCAATGCTCAAGCTAAAACCAGCACGGGTCAATCCATGCTCAGTGTTTTAAACACACGTGATTTGCTCACACAACAGCATCGTATTATTCAACAGGCCATCGACAGCTCACGACGTGAAAATGGTCGTTATAGTTCGAGTGAAATTCGCTGGGTTAAAACCATTACGGTTGCAGACTTGCAAAAACAAGCCGATGCAATTAGCCAGCAACTCAGGCAAAATAACTTAGAGATTCAAGCTTCAAATTGGCAAATCGAACTGATCTAGTCAATTTGAGCCACAACAGTTTGGGCATATTGGGCGAGTACAAGGCCTTTTATACGTTTGTAAGGCTTTAATTCAACAAACGTTTGCAGGAAGTAAGACGTCTACTTCACATTTTCACAAATCTGGCGTAGCACAATGCATCTTTTATACTGCACATCGCACCTTGCACCACCATGTACTGACAATATGCCTCCCTATTTTTACCTATTAGTAGGCATCAGCCTGTGGAGGCTTTTTCTGATTAAAAGCCATATCTTGTGATGGAAGTTTATAGTCACGATCATGCACAGGAACACCACCAATAATCATGGTACGAGCCTCAATTCTAGGCTGATTCAAATCCTTTTTTGCATCACACGCGGTCAGTTGAGTGAGCAATAAAACCAATACTAGGGTAGATAAGGTTTTCATCATAGCCCCTCATTTATCATTATTGTGCTTTCAGCATAGCACTTTTATTTTTCCAATCCTATCGACTTTGTTACAACTCTTATCCATCTACATGAGGGTTCTCTGTGAATTTTCTTTATAAAATAAATATCAATCATTCATAAATAAAACAATAACATGAATGATTTAGATTAGAAAAATACAAAGTAATTTACAAAATCTTACAGGATTGAATATTTACAACGGACACTTTTGTCCGTTAAATAATAGCACTTCCAAATTAAATGAAATAATCACCATGACCAGTCGTCAACAGCGTGCTGCACAAAACCGTGAAGAATTGCTGGAAGCCGCAGTTCAGGTTTTTCGTACACACGGGATCAATGCACCCTTACAGCAGGTAATTGATGCCGCCAATGTCGGACGGGCGACGTTTTATCGTAATTTTGATGACCGTCGTGCCTTAGTGATTGCACTCATGGAGCAAGCTTTGGAACGTCTCGCAGTTCGTGCAGAAGCATTTTCTCAATATGAAGATGGTTTTATCCGTTTAATTGAAAACCATGTCTATAACTTACCGTATTTAACTGCGCTGATGGAATATTGGCGGGTGATTGAGCGTAATGATCCCGTCATGGTCGATATCTACGCACGCCGCGATGCGATTTTACAACCTTTGATTGATCAAGCCATTCGCCACGGCGTATGTCGCCCTGATTTAACCACCCAAGATTACGCCATGATTACGGCCATTTTAAGGACTTCATTTCAAGGGCTGACCGATATAGAGCAACAACAACTCGCACAACGTGCGATTGAGCTCTTACTCAATGGCATTCGGGCATAAAGGTCACCACTCATGACACAGCCTCCGCGTTTACTCGAACCTGCGCCAAACTGGACAGCAGAAGAAAAGCCAACCCTGCCCGGCTCTCCTGCCGTGATCGCGCACTCCACACCTAAGCGCTTCATATATTTTTTTATTGGTTTATTTGTCGCACTGTCTGCAAGTCTCAGTAATGGTTTCATTACCGCAAATTTACCCTTAATTCAGGGTGAATATGGGCTAACACCCTCTGGGGTAGCATGGATCCCCGCAGCTTATGTGATGGCCAATGTCAGTGCGAACCTGATTCTGTTTAAAGCCCGCCAGCAATACGGTCTGCGTCTATTCTCTGAAATTGGCTTACTGATTTTTATTGTGGTTTTAGTTTTACACGTCTTTGTGCATACCTTTGAAATGGCCGTACTGGTACGTTTCATTAGCGGCATGGTTACAGCACCACTCAGCTCTTTAGGCATGTATTACATAATGCAGGCCTTTAAGCGGGAAAATTTTGGTCGCAGTATCTATTTGGCTTTAGGCTTCCAGCAGCTCGGTATTCCTTTGGCATGGATCATTTCTCCCTATCTCATTGACGTCAATAACTGGAATGTCCTGTATACCTTTGAAATTGGTTTAGCGCTGTGCTGTTTCGCAATGGTGGTGTCTCTTAAGCTCCCCCGCAGTTTAAGAATTGCTGTTTTTGAAAAGCAAGACTTCTTCACCTTTGCCCTGCTTGCGCCCGGTTTTGCCTTTTTGTGTATTGTGCTGACCCAAGGGCCTATCTTATGGTGGTTTGAAGTGAAATGGTTAGCCTATTTGCTCATTGCAGGGTTTTGCCTAATTGTGATTGGTTTGGTCTACGAGCATTATCGGGTCAATCCACTGATTATGACGCGTTGGCTGGGGACATCATCCACGCTTCGTTTTATCATCGGTGCCTTTGCTATTCGCTTCTTAATGTCGGAGCAAAGTTATGCTGCTGTGAGTTTTCTCAAAACGATGGGCATGGGCCCCGATCAATTTGTGCCGCTCTATGTGGTGATTTTTTTAGGCATTGTGTCTGGTACCTTATTTAGTGCGATTACTTTTTCACGTGAACGGATTATTTGGCACCTACTATTAGCAGAAGTTTTGGTGTTGATTGCTTGCGGGCTGGATTTTCACCTTACCAGTGATATTCGCCCTTCCAACTTCTACGGCAGTCAGTTTTTGGTGGGCTTTGCCAGTGGTGTATTTATTGGCCCACTCTTGATCACGGGGATCTTAAGCGCCATGCAAAAAGGCCCTACCCATATTGTCACATTCATTGTTTTATTTTCAGCGACTCAAACATTTGGTGGCTTAGTTGGTTCATCGTTTTACTCCACCTATCAACAAGTCCGAACCCAAAACTATCGTGCTGAGATGATTCAGCAACTCCCCGAAACCAATCCATTGATTGCACAGCGTCTTTTAGCGTATCAACAAAGTTCGCATAGTTACACGCTGGATCAACAATTAGAGCAACAACAAGCCTTAAAAAATTTAAATCAAGTGGTGACTCGAGAAGCTCAAGTGCGTGCCTATAACGATGTGATTAGCTTCAATGGCGTCGTTGCCATGCTGCTGTTGTTGTGGGGGACATTCCTGATTGCGCGGAATCAATATCAATTTCGGAAACAAGCGAAAATCGGTCCTGCCTAATGCCACTGCTCCCTATTTATTGAGAAATTGTTATGTCTGAAGATCAAAAACCAGTAGCTCCCGCTGAAACCACTGCAAGGTCTGAAAATGCCTCTCAGCCTGAACAGCCCGTGACAGCAACAACACCGATTACGCCGCCTTCAAGTAAACTGATTCCAACAGCAAAACGGACCTTGATTTTGATGTTTTTAGTACTGATCATCGGTATTGGCATCATCTTGTGGGCATGGAAAATTGGGCCATTTGACAGTGCCGCTGAGTCCACTGACAACAGCTATGTCAAAGGCAAAACCACGGTGCTTTCTTCGCAAATTAATGGCTATGTCAAAGATGTATTGGTCAGTGATTTTGATCACGTCAAAAAAGGACAGGTGTTGATGCATATTGATGCCACAACTTATGACCAAAAAGTCACTCAAGCAGAAGCTGGGGTGGATCAAGCGCAAAATAACCTATCTAATCAAAGCCAAAATATTGCACAGCGTAAAGCCGATATTGTGACGGCAGAAGCCAAAGTTGAACAAGCGCGAGCAGCGTACCAACTGTCATTAGCACAACAGCAGCGCTATCAACAGTTGGGCGACTCTGGTGCAGTGTCTAAATCGGAACAAGACAAAGCCTTTGCCGATACCCAAAATAATTTAGCTTTACTGCAACAAGCACAGGCCAATGTATTGGTGGCAAAAGAAGCGCTCAAAACCGCTCAAGTGGCTGAAACAGGACTCAAAGCACAAGTGACCAATGCCGCTGCGCAACTGGATCAAGCAAAAACCACCAAAAATTACAGCAGTATTATCGCCCCGATGGATGGACAACTGGGTGAAGTCAATCCACGTGTGGGACAATATGTGGCCGCAGGCACACAGTTGCTCTATCTGATTCCACAACAAACTTGGGTCACTGCCAACTTTAAAGAAACTCAAATTGCCAACATGAAAATTGGACAAAAAGCATGGTTCACGGTGGATGCCCTCAATCATCAGAAATTTACAGGTCATGTCGAGCAAATTTCCCCAGCGGCGGGTTCAGAGTTCAGTGTACTTAAAGCTGATAATGCGACAGGTAACTTTACTAAAGTGGTACAACGCATTGCGGTACGGATTGCAATTGATCCGAATCAAACGAGCATTGAAAATTTACGCCCAGGCATGTCCGTGATTAGTTCGGTCGATACCCACTCTGCACAGCGTTAATTCTGTGCAGAAACCACGACTTTTCACTTACACTAAGCACTCAACCTGATTGATTAAAGTCCTATGTTTGAACAGATTGCACAGTCCATTCCCTATCAGCACATCAGTGTTGGCGGGATCAATATCAGCATCAAACGTTTAGACTTGGTCCATCCACACATTTCAGGCAATAAATTTTTTAAACTGAAATACAATCTATTGGCGGCGCAGCAACAAGGCTATAAAAAACTGCTGACTTTTGGCGGTGCCTATTCCAATCATATTGCCGCGACGGCCTATGCAGCGCAGTTATTTGGTTTTGAGAGTCTAGGCATTATTCGGGGCGAAGAACTGGCAAGTAAACCTTTAAATACAACCTTAAATACAGCACAGCAATTCGGCATGCAGGTGCAGTTTGTAACGCGAGAAGTCTATCGGCAAAAGCAAAGCTCAGCCTACTTAGCTCAGTTGCAACAAGATTACCCTGATTATTATGTGATTCCCGAAGGCGGAAGCAATCCCCTTGCCATTCAAGGCTGCACAGAAATTCTCTCTGATGCTGATCGACAAAATTACGATCTGATCTGTTGTGCCGTAGGCACAGGTGGCACCATTGCAGGTCTCATTGAAGCCAGTCATTCACAGCAGCAAATTTTGGGCTTCTCCGCGCTCAAAGGGGACTTTTTGAGTCGAGAGCTAGAGCAACTGACTGAAAAACGGAATTGGCAAATTACCGATCAATATTGCTGTGGTGGTTATGCCAAAACCACCGCTGAACTCTTGCAATTTATTCGTGCGTTTGAGCAGCAATATGACATTCCACTGGAACAGATTTACACAGGCAAAATGCTGTTGGGTTTAACCGATTTAATTCAACAAGGTACATTCCCCAAAGATCATCGTATTTTAGTGATTCATTCAGGTGGGTTGCAAGGTCGTTTAGCCGCGCTTTAGATAGTCCTGAAAAAGCAAAAAAGATGGTCTATAATGCCCTGCTTTATTCTCCCGTGAGTGTGTCATGTCCGCAAATCAATATGATGTCTTAGTTTTAGGTGCAGGTGCATCTGGCTTAATGACAGCCTATATGGCAGCTCAACGCGGACGTAAAGTGGTGGTGGTAGAAAAAGCCAATAAAGTCGGCAAAAAAATTCTCATGTCAGGTGGGGGTAAATGTAACTTTACCAACCTCTATGTCGAGCCAAGCAACTTTATTTCACATAATCCACACTTTGTGATTTCAGCCCTCACTCGCTATACCAATTGGGACTTTATTGGCCTAGTATGTGAGTACGGCATTGAATATGAAGAGCGTAAACACGGTCAGCTTTTCACCCTAAAAGGTGCCAAAGAAATTTTAGCTATGCTGTTGAGCGAGTGTGAAAAAACAGGTTTGGTCGATATTAAAACCAACTGTGAAGTGAAAGCCATCACCGCACTCGATGAGCAAGGTTTTCAAATTGCCACGACACTAGGTTATTTTGAGGCTGAATCTGTCGTGGTTGCATCAGGTGGTTTATCCATTCCAACTTTAGGTGGTTCTGGCATTGGTTATGAAATTGCCAAACAATTTGACCACCATGTATATCCAACTCGCGCAGGTTTGGTGCCTTTTACCTTTTCAGATAGCTTTAAAGAAGTGACCACACGCTTAAGTGGCAATGCGGTCGATGCCACTTTATCGAATGACTTAAACGCTTTCACCGAAGCCCTTTTATTTACCCATCGTGGGCTCAGTGGGCCAAGCTCGCTACAGCTGTCGAATTATTGGGATGTGGGACAAAGCTTCAAAATTGACTTCTTGCCAAGTGTGGATTTGCACGACTATTTAAAAGCCAAGAAGCACAGTCAACCCAAAGCCCTGCTGCGTACTTTACTTGGTGAACATTTTCCTAAAAGTGTGGTGGTTGAACTGCAAAACCTCATTTGGCCTGAACTGGCTGAAACAGCGATTGGCCAACTGTCGGATGAGAAACTGGAGCACATTGCAACGCGCTTGCATGCGTTTGAAGTCAAACCATCAGGAACCGAAGGCTACCGTACTGCTGAGGTGACTTTAGGTGGCGTAGACACCACTGAAGTTTCATCGAAAACCATGGAAAGTAAAAAGCAAAAAGGCTTGTACTTTGTCGGTGAAATACTCGATGTTACAGGACATTTGGGAGGCTTTAACTTCCAATGGGCATGGTCATCTGCGCATGCCGCATCAGAATATGTCTAAGCAATGTACTTAAGCTATAAATTATTCCAAATAGTCCGTGCGTAGCAGTACGTACTGCTTTTGCTTCTGCTGACGGGCAAGTGCTAAGTCCATTTTCGCAATAGCAATATGGACATGGCTCGGATGGATCACTGAACGTTTCATCATCAATGTTTTTTTTAATATTTGTATCATCTGTTTTTTCCTTTTTAAACTGCAATTTATAAAAATAAATCGTGAAATGTCCATACAGCTATCACAAAAGTATAGGCATGTAAGTATTTCTAATTTATGAAATATCCATATTCCACATGCATCAAACATACCAAATTAAAGTTCATTCAACACTATAGACTTTTGTATTATTTTTCATCAGATTCAACCGCATCGCGTCCCTCAGTTGCCGCAGTCGGTATTCTTTCAGCATTGGTCTGTGTTGTCTCACTGGTCTTGGTTTTTGCAAATACAAATTTATAAGCACTCACAAAAAATCCAACCGTAATACCTGCAATGATGATTGGGGCAAAATATTTATTTGGGGTTTTTTTTGACATCAGTTTACTCCAATAAAAAACACCAACCGCCATCAGCGGTCGGTGTTTAGTGCGATTAATTTAGTCTGGATCTTTGGGGTGAACGTCAATATCTTGTTCAGCTTCACCCGTTGAACCAAAAGGTTTATTTAAAGGTTTATGCGCAGGATCGACCTCTGCTGTAGTTGGAATATCATCTGCATGTTGATATTCCTCTGCAACCGTTGGTGTATCCATTTGCTCTTTCAGTGAGGCATGCTCTTCTTTGCCCTGTCCTGATTGCGTGCTTTCAGCTTTGGCCTGATAAAGTGGATTCGGTTGCGTACCTTCTTTTTTGGCTTTATCTAACAAATCGGTCAAAACCCGTTCCGCAGGTTGACGCCCACCGAGACCAAAAGCCAGTGCAAATGCAATGGCAACGGCCCCAAGCGTTAAGCCAAAAGCCAAATTCACAATGGAATCTGCGATACCCATTGCACGCAAGCCCATCGCCAATACCAAGCCAATGATCAAGACACGAACAATGTTCGCCACCCAACGAGAGCTGTTGTATTCACCACGCTCAATCACCTGTGCAACCAAGTTCGCCAGCCAGAAGCCCACGCCCAGAATGACTGCACCCAATAGGATGTTTGCACCAAACTGGATAAACATCGCAATCAAACCACTAATCTGTTCAAAACCGAGCCGATTTGCCGCCTCAGAGACCGCAAATAACATGGTAAAGAACACAATGAAATAACCCACGACGCAAGACGCTTTGGTGTTTCCTAAGAAACGTTGCAAGCCAACTTTGCTTGGAATGTCATCTACACCTGTTCCCGACAAGACTTCAACCACAAGGCTTGCAACAAAACGTGACACTACATAGGCCAAAATTAAAATTAATGCCGCCGCAATGATGTGCGGAATCGCATTCATGATTTCATACAACATGGCCGTCGCAGGTTGAGAAATTGCATCAATCCCTAAAGCTTCAAACGCAATAATCAGCGCTGTGATAATGACGATTGCAAAAACAAAAGATCCGAGCACTTTAGCCAAATCTGAGTTTTTAAACAGTCCTACTTTTTCAACCTGTTTTTGTACATCTAGGCTTCTCAATAAACCCTCAATAATGCCCCGTACAATTTTTGCCAGAATATAGCCCGCAAAAACAATTACACCCGCAATAAAGATATTTGGCAGATACAGTACGGCTTCATTGACCATATTTTGGATCGGAAAGAGCAGCCCAGTCAGACCGAGTATCGAGAAAACAATGGGTAAGAATAGTAATAAAATCAGCCAATAGACAATTTCACTGATGTTTTGACTCAGCGTACTGACTCCGACATCCTGGCTGAGCTTTTCATCTAGCTGAGTCCGATCCAGTCCTTTTTGTAAACCCACTTTGACCAGCTTTGCCACAATCCAGCCAATAAAACCCACAGCAACAGCAGCCAGTAGTTGTGGAATAAACAACAAGAACTGTTGAACCATATTACTAAATGGCCCACTTACACTGGTGAGATTGAGAACATTGAGTGCACCAATCACCGCAATAATCAAGATGAGCCAAAACACAACTCGAGAGATAATATTTTCAATATTTGAGTGATGGCCGGTAGCACTGGAAAGTTTTTGGTTGGTCCCGAGTTTGGTTAAAACCTTTTTCACAGCACCTGCAATCAATAATGCAATAATCCAACCAATGATCAGGATGGCGATTGCGGACAGGATCGGGTGAAACTGGTCCCAATAATACATCGCATCAAATCGACCCTGATGCCCTACATAATCATTCATTTTGTTCTCCCTCTTGTTGTGTCTACATCACAGCGACCTTTGCTCAACTACAGATTTTAGTTTTGAAGTAATTGTCTGCCATGAGGTATGAATGAGAAATGGAATACCTTTTGATGACTGCTAAAGAAAAAACCCCTGTACACTACAAGGGCTTTAGTCACATTTAGCGGTCTGTTGCAGTCGCCGTATTGCTATCGTTGGCTGTCGCTTCGTCACCTGCTGTTGCAGTGGTACTGTTATTTGGTGTTGCAGGCTCTGCACTCGGATTCGGATGTCCTGGAGGCGCCTCATTCGGATTTGGCTTGGTATCTGCAAACATATAAAATAATAATGCGATTAAGAAAATTCCGACCAATGCCAATATATACAAGGGCACGCGTTTTTTCTTCTGCCGCTCCTCTGGCGTTTGTACATGGGACGGTTTATTGAAATCATGTGGCATAGCTCGCCCTCAATTTTCTATTATCAAGTTGTCGAATTTTCATACTAACAACTGCTTGTGTAGCATTGTGTTTCAAAGCATAGTGAGATAGTAAACAAACGCTTTATTTTAATCTAAGTTATTATTTTTTATATTTTTAAAAACAGTAACTCGTCTGTCAATTCAGTGTTAAAAGTCATATAAAAAGTATTTCATATAGGCATAGACAAAAAGAGTCTGGCGAACAGCGCTCTTCAACTGAATTTGCGCTATAATTATGCACCTTGTTTTAGCTGTTTTTGGACTTTATGGCATATCGTCAACAAAGTGTAACGCTTGATTTAGACACTGATGTTACGCACCAATGTCATTTGCACTACACGCGAGACCAACATCTTATTGGTATTATTGAATTTTCTAAGCCTAGTTATATTCTAAAATGGGGCGATCTGGAGTTTTTCCGTCGTCGTACTGAAGAGTTTTCAGTGATGCCTTTTCCTGAATGTGTCAATGCCATGATTATTGACATTCGAAATGTGCAAGCCTTTTTAGACAATGAAACACCCATCATTCCTTGGCGCTTACTGGAAGAAGAATGTCCTGTGCGTTTAGTTGTCCCTCAAGACCGTTTAGATCACTATATTGGACTGTTTGAGCCAACATGGCTGACGACGGATATTGAAACGGCTATTTCTGAAATCCGTGAATATATGGATATGTTTGTGCACTAAGCACTTCTTGATACACACCTGCTCATCTCCTCCCCTTGCGATTGTGCCCCGTCATTTGTTCATAACGTACAGTCGCTTTTATTTTTTAATCCTCTGCGGAAAACGTAGGACAGTAAACCGAATCTAACTGACCTTTATATACTGCGTCCTAAAACGGATCATCTTCAAAATAAAGCACTTTTCTTTGCTATTGCAGTTTTAGGATGTTCTACACGAACAAAATCCATTCTGTCATGCATCCATAACGATACGCATAGCCAACCCTGTGGCATTAGACATTAGCCTAATAAAATGAATTAGAAAACTTGAAATGGCACGCATTATGCATAATTTTCTTTTTAATATCAGAGGAATATAGCGATGCACTTATTTAAAGCATTATTAACAAAATATTAAAAATCCCACTTGAGCAGCAAAAGCAATCTCGATTAAGATGCAGACTAAGCTGTAAAAAAATACCATAAAAAGAACATCTTTTGCACAGAATAAAGCTTTAACCCAATTCTGACGTTTTTGATAAAAACAATGCAATTGATGCTGCAAACAAAAGGAGTTTGTACATGACCATGCAACGTAATCTTTCTGCCTTATTTTGTGCAAGTGCACTTGCGCTGAGCCTCAGTGCATGTAGCGACAACAAAGCACCTGCAACGGATGCAGCTAGCACTGGCGCAGATGCTTCACAGTCAGGCACTTTAGATAAGATTAAAAAATCAGGAACCATTGTTTTAGGTTACCGTGACTCCTCTATTCCATTCTCCTATATCGCAGACAACCCAAATCAACCAGTCGGTTATGCACATGATTTACAGCTCAAAGTGGTTGAAGCTGTTAAACAAAAGCTGAATATGCCTGATTTGAAAGTTCGCTATAACTTAGTCACCAGCCAAAACCGTATTCCATTGGTTTCAAATGGCACAGTCGATCTTGAATGTGGTTCAACTACAAACAACAAAGAACGCCAGCAACAAGTTGATTTTTCTGTGGGCTTCTTTGAAGTGGGTTCACGTTTACTTACTGCAACCGATTCAGGTGTGAAGGACTTTGCTGACTTAAAAGGCAAAAAATTAGTAACGACAGCAGGAACAACCTCTGAACGCTATATCCGTCAGCATGAAAAAGAACTTGGTATTGGTGAAGTGATTTCTGCTAAAGACCATGCTGAATCATTCTTAATGCTCCAAAGCGGTCGTGCTGCTGCGTTTATGATGGATGACATTTTACTTGCTGGAGAAAAATCGAAAGCCAAAGATCCAAACAAGTGGCACATTGTTGGTACAGCACCAATTCAAGAAGTTTATGGCTGTATGTTGCGTAAAGGTGACACAGGCTTTAAGCAAGTGGTTGATGATGCAATTAAAGCCACTTATAGCTCAGGTGAAATTAACAAGATGTACAACAAATGGTTTGAACAACCAATTCCACCGAAAAACATTAACCTGAACTTTGCTATGTCAGACCAACTTAAAGCCTTAATTGCAAACCCACATGACCGTGATCAGTAAACGATAAGGGAAAGATTAATGTTCACTCAGGCAAAGTTTCTTTGCCTGACCTATTTTAGGGGATTGTCATGAATTATACCTGGAACTGGGCCGTCCTTTGGCAATCCACAGGCGTCGGAGATAGCACCTATCTCAGTTGGATTTTGATTGGTTTAGGCTGGCTGTTTGTTATTGCCATTGTGGCTTGGAGCATTGCAATGGTGCTCGGAAGTATTCTCGGCATTATGCGCACGCTTCCCAATAAAACCGCACGTGCCATCGGCACTGGTTACGTCACCATTTTTCGTAATGTACCGCTACTGATCCAATTATTTATTTGGTTTTATGTGGTGCCGAATTTCTTACCTGGTCCGATTAAGTCATGGTGGATTAATGATTTAAGTGCAGGAACAACAGCGCTGATTTCAGCCAGTATTGGTCTTGGACTGTTTACCGCAGCACGTGTCTGCGAACAAGTCCGCACAGGTATTGAAGCCTTACCGACAGGACAGGTGAATGCAGGTTATGCCATGGGGTTTAGTACCGCACAACTATACCGCTATGTCATTTTACCGCAGTCCTTCCGTACGATTTTGCCGCCTCTGAGCTCAGAGTTGACCAACTGCGTCAAGAATACTTCTGTGGCCTCTTTGGTTGGGGTCTCCGAGATTATTTCTCAGATGAAAACCATCAGCGAATATACACAGAACACCATCGAAATCTATACCTATGTCACGATTATTTTCATCGTTATCAACGTGTGCCTAATTACCTTAATGACGCTGCTTGAAAAACGCTTACGTGTCCCAGGTTTAATTGCAGGAGCTAAATAATGGAATGGCTCACCGCATTTACCCATGATTTGCAGTTATCTGCACCTGCCCTATGGAATGGCTCACCGCATTTACCCATGATTTGCAGTTATCTGCACCTGCCCTATGGCATGGTTTAAGCATCACTTTAAAAGTGGTCTGTATTGCCACCATTGGCGGTATTTTCATTGGCACGCTGTTGGCACTGATGCGTTTGTCTTCAATTCGCATCTTGAATTTAATTGCCCAAGGCTATGTCAATTTATTCCGCTCGATTCCTCTGCTGTTGGTATTGATGTGGTTCTACTTTGCTGTACCGTTCATCTACACCACAGTCACGGGAAATTACCTGACCATTGATACCGCTTTGGTCTCAAGTATTGTGGCGTTCATGCTGTTTGAAGCGGCTTATTTCTCGGAAATTGTACGTGCAGGGATTCAATCGATTCCTAAAGGACAGTCTGCCGCGGCTTATGCACTAGGCATGACCTATGGTCAGTCCATGCGCTTAATCATTTTGCCGCAAGCCTTTCGTAAAATGACACCGCTGCTGTTACAGCAAACCATCATCTTGTTCCAAGACTCGACCATGGTGTACGCCATTGGCCTACTCGACTTTTTCCGCACCAACTACGTGCGGGGCGATTTGATGTCTCTATTAACACAATATATTTTATTTGCAGGCCTAGTGTATTTCACCATCAGTATGCTAGCCACATATGCAGTAAAACGATTACAAAGGAGGTTAAGCGTATGAGCGACCAAAAAGTAATGATTGACCTCCAAAATGTCAGTAAATGGTATGGCGATTTTCAAGTGTTAACCGATTGCACCACACAAATTTGTCAAGGTGAAGTGGTGGTGGTCTGTGGTCCATCAGGCTCAGGAAAATCGACCCTGATTAAAACAGTGAATGGACTGGAAGCCTTCCAACAAGGTCAAATCACAGTCGATGGAATTCCCATCAAAGACCCGAAAACAGATTTGACCAAATTACGCAGTCGCGTAGGCATGGTGTTTCAGCATTTCGAGTTGTTTCCACATCTCAGCATTACTGAAAATTTAACCATTGCCCAAATTAAAGTATTGGGACGCTCTGAAGCTGAAGCGAAAAAGAAAGGCTTAGGCTATTTAGAACGGGTTGGGCTGAGTGCACATGCACATAAATTTCCAGCACAACTTTCAGGTGGACAACAACAACGTGTCGCAATTGCCCGTGCATTAAGCATGGATCCGATTGCCATGTTGTTTGATGAGCCTACATCGGCGCTTGACCCTGAAATGATTAATGAAGTTCTTGATGTGATGGTCGAGTTGGCACATGAAGGCATGACCATGATGTGTGTCACCCATGAAATGGGCTTTGCCCGCCAAGTGGCCAACCGTGTGTTGTTTATGGATCAAGGTAAAATTGTCGAAGACTGTAGCAAAGATGATTTCTTTAACACCAAACGTGGTGATCGTGCTCAACAGTTCTTAGACAAGATCTTGCACTAGCACAGACGTGTTATCCCACATTAAAAAAGCAGATCACACGATCTGCTTTTTTAATTCACGCTCTAGTCTAAAACCAAGCGCGCATTGGTGGCTTGAACAGGACGATTATTCGGATACCCCATCAGTGCAGCGAAGTTTGCGATTTGCTGTGCTGATGCCTGCTGAATATCTTTTAAGACCACCCAACGTACACCTTCAGTACACGGTGGTGTCGTGAGCGAACCATTAAAACGGTAGTACTCGCGATGTGTCGGCAGAAATTGATCTGCGTTTAAATTGAATACTTTCTGGGGGTGCCTGTACTGCTGCCACAGTCCATCAAGTGCTTGATTCTTTTCCCCTTGTTCATACATCATCGCAATCACAGTCAGCTCGCCTTTTTCAGAAGCATGGACTAAATGTAATTCCATCGGAAAGCTTTTGCCGTGAACCGTATTTTCTGAAGGGCTATGTAAATGCATTTGCAATAATTGAAATCGTTCTCCCTCTAAACTTAAATAACTGCCTTGATGAAAATTGGCTTGTAAAGTATGAGGGAGCTTCACGATACTCGTTGCAGCCGTTTTATAATCAAAATCAAATGGCGCAAGGTCTGCTGAAATAACATGCTCAATATTAATAGGCGATTGATTATGCCCCGCACAAGTTTGGTATTTGCTATTGAGCTGACTCCAATACTGCGGTGCTGTTTGTGCTTGATAACCCCAATCCGAAGTTACTTCACTACTGGCCCAAGCCATCACACATGGGAGACCAAACAATGTTGCTATTAGTTTTTTCTTCATCATAATCCATCAAAAAATATCAGTTTAAAATGCCCCAATATCCTCTAAGAAATCACGCTCAAGCAGCAAAACCTAAAATGCCAATTCTGCTGCTTGTCTTTGTTTTTTGTGCAAACTCTGTAATCATGACTTTTCAGCAAAAAGCCAATATTGCCCGACTATTTTGTCTCGTTGTAGATGTAAAACGATGAAATAGGACTGATCATATATGACAATAATTACAATTAATTACATATAGTTATGTGATTATTCAGGTTTTATCTATGATAAATTAAAATAAGAATGAGAAAATACAAATCATGTTTAAAAACTTTCACTGATGCACAATCAGCACGCACATTTCATGGCATGAGCGTTCCAAAAGAGAACAAAGCAACGGAGACTCAGCTCACAATAGCTGCTAACCGAATTTTTTTATCATTTTTTTGTGTTGCTACTTTTTGGGTTTCACTCAAAAGACAAAATATACACCTGTATATTTAAAATAAAGAAAATTAGATAAACATAATATATTCATTAACTTAATATTAATTTATATTTTAACCCATGCACCACTGCAATGCACAAACACCATCATGGTGCACACTTTTGCTTTATATCGAGTCTTGTTATTTTTAAGCAAAACTTAATCAATATTTCCTTTTTGCTGAGATCTTCACGAAATTACAGGCATCAGTATACTGAGTTTCTTTTTGCAAAATTTTGCACTCAAATGGAACCTAAACATGCAAAATATTGACTTACTTTTTCTTCTTCTTGGTGCGGTTTTAGTCCTTGCCATGCATGCGGGCTTTGCTTTTTTAGAACTAGGGACAGTTCGTCATAAAAATCAAGTCAACGCTTTAAGCAAAATTTTAACGGACTTTTCACTTTCCGCAATTGCCTACTTCTTTGTAGGTTATTACATTTCCTATGGACACCATTTTTTCCATATCGGGGATACCTTAGCGGCGGATCATGGTTATAACCTGATGCGCTGTTTTTTCCTGCTCACTTTTGCGGCCGCAATTCCAGCCATTATTTCAGGCGGTATTGCCGAGCGTGCCAAAATGCGCTCACAAGCGATTGCCACCGTGTTATTGGTGGCCTTGGTTTATCCTTTCTTTGAAGGAATCGCATGGAATGGCAACTTTGGTTTACAACAGTGGCTACAAGACACTTTCGGTGCAAGTTTCCATGACTTCGCAGGTTCAGTGGTGGTACATGCTATGGGAGGCTGGATCGCTCTGGCTGCGGTGGTTCTACTCGGTGCACGTGATGGTCGCTACAAAAAAGATGGTCGTGTCAGTGCACATCCCCCTTCGTCTATTCCTTTCTTGGCTTTAGGTTCATGGATTTTGATTGTTGGTTGGTTCGGCTTTAACGTGATGAGTGCACAACGTTTAGATGCAATTTCAGGACTGGTCGCGATTAACTCACTTATGGCCATGGTTGGCGGAACTTTAGCAGCCAACTTCGCAGGAAAAAATGACCCGGGCTTCTTACACAATGGTCCTTTAGCGGGTCTTGTGGCAATTTGTGCAGGTTCGGATGTCGTACATCCGATTGGGGCATTGGTGATTGGCGCCATTGCTGGACTGATTTTTGTCAAACTTTTCACCTACACCCAAAACAAGCTGAAAGTCGATGATGTACTCGGAGTATGGCCTTTGCACGGCGTATGTGGTGCCTTTGGTGGGCTTGCAGTCGGGATCTTTGGTCAAAAATGGCTTGGGGGCTTAGGCGGTGTTGCGATGATGTCACAGCTGATTGGTACGCTCTTAGCTATTGGTATTGCTGTTATTGGTGGATTGGTGGTCTATGGCTCTTTAAAAGCCACGATGGGCATTCGTTTAAGCCAAGAAGATGAATTCCGCGGTGCAGATTTATCCATTCATAAAATCTCTGCCAACTCAGATGACAGTATGTTCTAAACACATTTCCATTTTAATGCGGCTCACATTGGCCGCTTTTTTTTATTCGTATTGAACATTATAAGAGGCTTTTAGCATTCTAAATAATCAAAAATCTCAGACAATGCCGTAATACTCGGTGCAGTCATCTGTACTGAGGGTACATGAAAACCAGATAGCCACAGGGCTTGCATTCCAGCCTGCTGCGCACCTTGTACATCATTAATAGGATGATCACCGATAAATAAGCATTGCTCCACCTCAACAGCCAGTTGCTGTAAGGTGTCAATAAAAATATCAACTTGAGGTTTGGCTTGGCCAAACAATCCAGAGCTATTGATCACATCAAAATAATGCTGAAAGCCCAAGCCATTTAATATAGACAGCCGTGTGGCATGACCACCATTTGAAATAATGGCGAGTTTATATCCTGCTTGCTTTAGACGGGTCAGCGTTTGTTCTGCCTCAGGCATCGCCACTGCACTGGAACCAAACTGCTCAAACCAGAAATTGCTTAATGCTTCTAAATGCGGAGGCGCCTGCCAGTTTAACTCCTGTAGCAAAGCGTAAGCCACTGAAGCACCGATACTGGGATGGGTTAAATACTCTTTTAAGGGATAACCACCATTGTCGATCCGATTCACAATCGACTCAATCTGTTCTACATCGACGAAGTTAAGTTGGCTTTGATAATAGTCGACAAGGCTTTGACTAAAAGCCGCAACACTTCGCCCACGATGCGTCAAGGTATTATCCAAATCAAATAGAACAGCACGTATCGACATGTTTAAACCTCATGTATTTGAGAGCAAATGTAACACTGAACCGACACTTTGTATTCGCCTTAAAGCGATAACCAAAGCACAGATCATGCTAAAGCAGATGAAACAGCGTTTATGTTAAGCCTCGTTTAAGCTGACGCTGTTGGAATAGCGCTTATTTTCAGAACATGGCCTCACTTGTGTCGGATCAGCAACGTTTTTTCATCCTTCAGTTTTTTATTTTGACGCTGGGTTTTGCCGTATTGTGGCTGCTCTTCCCTGTAGCGGGCACCATCGACTTACAACTGATTCACCCCTTTATGGATCAAACTGGTCATTTTCCACTAAAGCGCGACTGGGCCTTAGCAGAACTGAATCACCGTTATGTTAAAGACATCATCATCGCAGTGTATGTAATTTATTTGCTGAAATGGCTCGCTTCATATAAATGGGCTGCGTTAAAACCCCAGCGTTGGCAAAATGGCTATTTCATTGGCTTAGTCCTCATCAGTACCAGCCTCATTGGAATTTTAAAATCACAATCCGCGCATGCCTGCCCATGGGACATGACTCTGGCCACGACACATGATTTCTTTTGGGACTTATCCGCCAGCGCAGGACATTGCTTCCCTGGAGGACATGCCGCAACAGGTTTTGCGCTCTTTGTGGGATATTTCGTATACCGTCTAAATGAACCCAAACGCGCGTGGTTTTATTTTCTTGCCGCCCTCATTCTAGGCTTTGTCATGGGTTGGGCGCAAATGATGCGGGGCGCACATTTCCTCAGTCACAATTTATGGACGGCATGGGTGATTTGGCTGGTCAATGTACTGGCATATGCGCTGTGTTATAAGCAGTTTACACAGCCCAGCCCAAATCAAGCCGAAACTACAGCTTAAAGATCACTTGAACTTGTAAGCCGCCCAATCCTGTACTTTGTCCAAAGTGCAGTTTGGCGCCAATTTTTTCTGCGGCTTTATCGACAATGGATAAACCCAGTCCACTGCCGACTTCCAGATGATGATGTACGCGATAGAAACGCTTTAAGATATGATCATAAAGCTCTGGCGCAATGCCCGGCCCACTGTCTTCAATTTGAACAATGGCTTGCTGATCTTGTTGATAAATGGAGACATTAATCACGCCCTGTTCAGGCGTATATTTAATCGCATTATCCAAGAGATTATAGACAATCGAATGTAAGGCAGAACTTTGAGTTTCTATCCACAGTGCTTCATGCTGTTCCAAGCCCAAATCAATGTTTTTCGCTAGTGCCAGTTCCATCAGTTGCTCCATACATTCAACTGCTACATCACTTAGCCCTAGTCTTTGTGTAGGTTCTAAACTTGGTACAGAAGCATCCTGTTTTGCCAAATTGAGCAATTGTGATACCAAATGTTGAATCCGAATTAAGCCTAAACTTAGGTTTTTTAACGCTTGGTGTTCTGGAAATTCATGCAGCAAAATTTTCATTTGCAAATTCAGCGCAGTAATCGGGGTTCTGAGCTCATGCGCTGCATCGGCAATGAATTGCTTTTGTTCTTGTTGCGACAGCGAAATTCGTTCAAATAAACGATTCATTTCATTAATGGTCGGCAGAATTTCCAGTGGATAACCGTCTGGACGAATCTCACTCAGTTCATATGGTTCACGCTGTGCAAGTTCCGCTTTAAACTCATCCAAGGGCTTTAGGCTGCGTCCAATAATCCAACTCAGCCCCCATAAAGCCAAAGGCATAAACAGTAAATACGGAATCAACATATTGGCCGCCAGCTCTAAAGCCAGCTTTTGTCTTACACTACGCTGCTGACTGACTTGAATTTGATACTTTTCTGTTGGCAGCACATAGGTATTCCATAACCCCTGTGCCGTGTGATGGGTATAAAATCCCGCTTTTTTGACAGGTTGTATTAATAAATCAAACTCATGTTGCCGTTGTTCAGGCAGTCCATACGACCAGACATCTACAAATAAATCTTCTTCGTGATAGTGTCTGTCCGCTTCAAACTCACTCTTAATTGGAGCGGGATCATGCGCGGCAACACGCTCTGCCAAATTACGCATTTGTGCATCGAGGATCTCATTGGTCTCTTCAAGTGCAATGCGATACGCTGCAATCACCAACAAACACCCCATCACAATACTGAATAAAGAGGTATAGGTAATCAGTTGACGCTTTAAGGAAACAGGAGTCGACTTCGCCATCGTTATGCTTCAACCTGCCCCAAACGATAGCCTAAACCCCGAATGGTACGGATAAAGTCTTTGCCAAGTTTGGCACGTAAATGGTGAATATAAACTTCAATGGTATTGCTATTAATTTCCGAATCAAGGTCATAGAGCTTTTCTTCCAAATTGGTTTTGGAAAAAATTTTATTGGGATGACTGACCAGAGGAATTAAAATAGCCCATTCTCGGTTCGACAAATCAATGGTCTGCCCTTTGTATTTGGCTAAGTGCAAATCTTCATCTAACTCTAGACCTGCATAACTCAAAGTCTGGCTTTGTTTTTGCTGTTTTAACGCGCCACTACGACGTAATAACGCATGAATACGTGCCAACAACTCATCAAACTCATAAGGCTTAATTAAGTAATCATCCGCACCATGGTTTAAACCATCGACTCGGTTTTGTAACTGATCTCGTGCCGAAATAATCAGCACAGGCAAAGTCGGATAAAGCGAGCGAATATTTTTTAGGACCTGCATCCCATCCATCATCGGTAGACCCAAATCCAACAACACCACATCAAATGGATATTGTTGTAATTGCTTTAAACCATCAAAACCATTGTTGACCCACACCACATCAAACTGCTGATAACGCAGCAGCGTTTGTGTGGACTCTGCAATCATAAAATCATCTTCAATAATCAATATTTTTGACATGGTCTAAGCGCTCGCTTTGGTCGCAGTACAGTGTTCTAACATATTATTTTTTGAATCAATCACCGTACTTTTTACCCCAAGTAAACTCAATAAGCTTGGGAACAAATGATCTTGGCTTAATTCTTGGCTTTTTTGTTGCCCTAAGCAAGCGATTTGTTGCGGATTCTGCTTTTGCCATGTTTCTGAAAACCACATCAGCATCGGTACGTGGGTCTGTTGGCTCGGTGCAATAGCATAAGGTGAACCATGTAAATACAGACCGTGCTCACCAGTCGACTCACCATGGTCAGATAAATACCAAAAACCGGTCTCAAAGTTTGAGTTTTGCTTTAATACACCGATCAGTTGACTCAACACATGGTCGGTATAAACAATGGAGTTGTCATAACTATTTTTCAGCTGTTCAGGTGTGCAGGCTTGAATGGCATTGGTTTCGCACATTGGTTGGAAGGGCTGAAACTTAGGCGTTGAACGCTTA
Source organism: Acinetobacter sp. SwsAc2 (assembly GCF_013391465.1). Classification (NCBI taxonomy): domain Bacteria; kingdom Pseudomonadati; phylum Pseudomonadota; class Gammaproteobacteria; order Moraxellales; family Moraxellaceae; genus Acinetobacter; species Acinetobacter sp. SwsAc2. Next base: position 23,876 of record NZ_JACBEZ010000021.1, read on the forward strand.
TAGTAAGCTGGTCCATGACTGCCCATTTGGTGTAATACAATTAAACGTGGCGTTTTATCATCAGCCGAAATACCGGTCATATAGGCTTTTAAGCTATCCACCAAAATTTCATCGGTACATTCACCATCGGCTGAACACCATTTTTTCTGTATCGGTTCAGGAATTTTATACTGCTCAACCCGATCACAAACGCCTTTGCAGCCAGAATTATTGTCAATCCATGTCACTTTGTAACCTGCACGCTGTGCAAGATCTAATAAACCTTCACGGTGGTGCGCTAACTGTGCATCATAGTTTTCACGTGGCATGCCTGAAAACATACAAGGCACCGAAACTGCAGTGGCTGTCCCGCAAGAACTGACTTGATTAAAGTTGATGACATTGAGTTTTTCCAGCTCAGGGTTGGTCTTTTTCGCATAGCCATTTAGAGAAAAACTTTCTGCACGTGCCGTTTCACCGACCACCAAAACCATCAATTTCGGCAAGTTTTGCTGTCCGACTTGCTCCACCAAATGGGCATCTTCACCATAAGTCACTAACGGTAAATGCTGCTGTGGTCGATTCTTTTTATAATACGACAGGGTTGAACTGATCGCATTTTGCGGTGAAATCATCCCTTTGAGATCACGATGCTCACGGAAAATCGCGGCATAATCAACAAAGAAAATAAATAACATGCCTGCAATCAGAAAAATAGAGACTGCACTACCGAACAGCTTGTGCAATAACACGGTTTTTAAAGGATCACGGCGGATTTTAACCTTAAATAAAACGACTAAAGGTAGCACCACCATCGCCCCAATCCACAGTACTAGACGCCATGACAACAAGTCGCGCACTTCATTGCCATCGGTTTGCATCATGTTTTGGATCTGATCTGGTGTGATCGAAACGCCTAAACTGTTGACAAAATAGGCACTCATTCCACCAATGATGATCAATAACGCAGCCAACCCTTTAGCCATCGGCCGCCACTGTAGCAGCTGAAAAACCAAATGATAAAAAGCCAACACCACCAAAACGGTAGCGCCGATAAAGGCATACGCTTTAAAACCATGATACGGTGTAAGCAACTGAACTTGCTTATAGAACATCACATTTAAAACCACGGCTAACCACAGCGCCAAATATACGTTAAAGCGCGAAAGTGAAACTTCTTTAAAAATAGACTGCAAATTGAACATTTTAAATCATGTCTTGCTGAGCGGATGCCCCAATGTAGTTTTCTAAACTTAAAACTCGCTTAAATAAAAAAGGCGCTGTGGCCGAATATATAAAGTCATACCGATCAGTTAAGCAATCAGATGCCCTTTTTGAGCCGCCCAATATTATTTGATACGCGGAAGCGTCATCCGCAACCTGCATGTCCATTTAAAAGGAATATTTTTGCAGAATGATCATTTAAATGCAGAAAAGCAAAAGGTTTTGCGGATGACAAATGTTTTTGGTTCTTTTGGCTACGCAAAAGAACGGACGAGCTCCAAATATTAAATTTTAAAATACGAAGATTCCATCATGAACGACAAAAAGTTAAGGAGTTTCTATAAAACTCCTTAACTGATCAGCATTAATCTGTATAGACTTTACCCTTTTCTATCACTTAAACATTAAAATTTGTATTCAATCCCTGTGCCTACTACAGGTTGTTTGGTTTCAAATGATGCTTGTTCAAGCGTCAAAATCCCTGCGTAACCATAAGCTTTAACTTGCTTGGTAAAGGCATAATCAGCACCTGCAATAAACTGCTGTGCATCAAAGTCATCTTTAGATGTTTTAAAGCTGGTTGAGTTTTGACTGTATTGAGCTTTCACTGTCCAAGCTTTGGCAGTCGGTAAGTTATATTCAGCCCCAACCAACCAGCCTTGTGCGTCGTCTATGGTAGCTGCGACAGCATCATTACCTTGTACATCCGCCACTTCAGAAGTTTGATATAAGGCTTTCAACGCCAAACCATTATTCAGATTTACTCGGCCAATGGCACGCAAAGTATCAGCTGCTGCAAAGGCACTACCTGCCACCCCGCCAGTCACTTCAGGCGCTGAAGCATTCAAAGTGCCACGTCCTGCAAAGGTTGACGGAATGGCCTTATCATAACCAATCCCTGCAACAAACTTTTTACTGTCATAGACCACTGATGCTGACCAAGCATCGCCCAGACCACGCCCTGCAACTTTTGCACCGCCTTTAGATTTTTCAATACCACCAGCTTCACCTGTTGCTAACAGTGCCGCAGCTTTCAGTTTACCTGCGCCCACTCCCCAAGCAGGTGTTTCATAGACCAGCACGTTATCGACTCGGTTTTCACCCGTGAAAATCCCCGCCACATCGGCTTTGTTGGCCACATAGTTATTAAAGGTATCTACCACTGAAGACAGTTGTTTAACGGGGGTATCAATTTTACCGACTTTCAATGTGCCAAGTTTCTGGTCTTGTAAGCCAACGAGTAAATTACGCGGAACGAAAGTATCCGTGCTACCACCATTGTCCACATAGAAGGTAAATTCAGCTTGGTATAGTGCATTTAAGCGATCTGTTAGCTTCTCTTCGCCCTTTAACCCCAAAAAGGAGTTGTTAGAGTTCAGCTCGACCACATCGCGGTCTTTATTTGGTGAAGTATTGTCTTCAGGTAAATAATCGGCCGTAACATCAATTTCACCATAAAAAGTAGGTGCTGCGAATGTTACCCCTGCCACTAAACTTAAAGCGATTGCGGCTGCAATTTGTGTTTTCATTATCAAAATATCCTACGGTAAATTTGTTACAAATATTACCGTTCAGACATATATGACAAAACAATTAAAAAATTATTTAGTTATATTTTTTAATTGTTTACATCATTATTTAGCACTTTTTATGATTTATTTATGAATGAATTATGAAAGGTCTGAATGCATCGCAATGCCACGCCATTTGAAGATAAACCACAGGCTCAACATCGCAATGACTACAATCATACACAGATAATTAAAATAGCCGAGCCAATCTCCCAATAGACCGCTCACACTATACAAACCACCACTGACAGTGGCCATCAACGCTACTTGAAAAGTAAAGTCCGTGCCTGCCATATGTTTACGACTGTACTGCATCACTAGGGTGAGCATGACCACCAACAGCATCGATGAGGTCATATCTTCAAAGGCATTGATCAGATATATCAGCCACGGCTGCATACTGTGCTGGTTTTCATATTGAAAGGCCAACCATGTATAAGCCGCCAGACTGAATATTTTAAGCACCGAATACAGCACTAAAGCCGTGGCACGACGAATCAACTTCAAACTATAGCCCGCAAGTCCTGCACCCATTAAGGCGGCACATGCACCTAGCATGGTGACATAAAGCCCTATCTGAGAAAAACTCAGCCCCAAATCGACCATTAAAGGTTTCAAAAGTGGCCCTGCTAAACCATCCGCTATTTTAAAGCTCAGCAGCACTGCCAACCATGCTGCGAGTACGGGACTCTGGACAAAATAAGCCAAATAGTTTTTGATCTCTTGGAGATTGAAAGGTGAAGGCTGAGCTTCTGAAACAGCTCGATGCTTTGGCTCTGGATAAATTAAAATCGGCAGCGTGTTTATAAAGACCATTGCCGCCAGCATCAAAAAAGTGCTCTGCCAGCTCAGCCAATCTAGTGCCCACAAGATTGCACCACCACCGACAATAAAACCCAGACGCGATCCAATTACCTGAAAGGTATTACCCCAGTGCTGTTGCTCCCCTTTTAAAATATTAACCGCCAATCCATCGGTTGCAATATCTTGCGTTGCCCCTAGCAAATTCATACTCAGGAGGCCCACAAAGAAAGCCCATAAATAAATAGGTTGATTTAATCCATCAATCGGGAGGAAAGACAGTCCGATCAGCACCAGCACCGTAAGAAACTGCAATGGAATAATCCAACTCCGATAGTGGCCGAAACGGGTGATCCCAAAGCGATCTAACACTGGTGCCCAAAACACTTTGATCGACCATGGCAACATCAGCAGTCCAAAGCCCCCAATCTGTGCCAATGAAACACCCTGCACTCTTAAAATGACGGGCAAGGCATGGGTCATAAACCCGACGGGTAAGCCCTGCGCCCAATACAATGAAAACAGCAAAATATATACATTGCGAATCTGTAGCATGCTGTTCCTATATACATGGATTGGTCAAAATGTTCATCTGAGATCGGTATCCGTTCACTTTTTTTGCCAATGAATTCAAGCCAATCAGTGCTTATGATGAGATGATATACATCTTGGTCGATTGAGTATAATAACAATGAACCAATATTTTCCAGAGCTACCAGATCAAGTTCCAAGTCGTAACTCATCTGCATTCACTCGCGCTATTTTTAAGCAGCTCTTTTTAGCGCAAGGTTGGCGCTTTGTTGGCGAATTTCCCAATCTACCTAAAGCGGTAGCAATTATTTCACCGCATACCTCAAATATCGATGCATGGCATGGCTTTACGGCTCTATTGGGCTTAGGCCTGCAAATCACCATTTTTGGCAAGAACAACTTGTTTCATACCCCATTGAAACCGTTACTTGAGTGGATTGGCGTGATTCCAGTCAATCGTAGCCATGCTCAAGGGTTAACCCAAGACATTATCGATATTATTCACAGCAAAGAAAAAATTTGGGTCGGTATGGCACCTGAAGGCACACGTAAGCAAGCGGAATCCATCCGTAGTGGCTTTTATCGCATTGCGCATGGTGCACAGATTCCGATTGTGATGTTTTCTTTTGACTATGCGCAAAAAACCATCCACTGCTTGGGCGTATTTCATCCCACAGGACATTTTGAGCAAGACCTAGAGCATATTTTAGATCTGTATATCGGCAAATTTTCAGCCAAGAACCCAAAATGGTTAGCCAAGCCTTTACAAAAACGCTTAAAAAATAGCTAGTAAATCAAGGTCGAATCTGCTGAGATGTGCACCATTATTTGTTTTGCGTTTTAGTATTTTTGACCATGAATTTTGCTCGTTTATCTCTGATTGGTGTACTCACACTGACTATGGCAGGATGTGATCTTGCATCAAAGAAAACACCAACAACAACTCCCATTCAAGCCCGCGAACCTGTGATTGCGATTGCACTCGGCGGTGGCGGTGCCAAAGGTTTTGCACACATTGGGGTGCTTAAAGTTTTAGAGTCACATGGTATTAAACCTAAAATTGTCACAGGAACCAGTGCGGGAAGTTTTGTGGGCAGTATCTATGCCAGTGGTAAAACGCCTTTCCAGCTTCAGCAAATTGCCTTGACCTTAAAAGAATCGGACATTCGAGACTTAACCCTCAACTCCCAAGGGTTTGTTCAAGGTCAAAAGCTGCAAGACTATGTCAACAAACACGTCGGCAACAAACCGATTCAACAGTTCCCTATCCGCTTTGCTGCGGTGGCGACCCGTCTTGATACTGGACGTAAAGCCGATTTTATCAAAGGCAATGCAGGCCAAGCAGTACGTGCCTCATGCAGTATTCCGAACGTTTTTGTCCCTGCAGTGATTGGTGGAACCAAGTATGTTGATGGCGGTCTGGTCAGCCCAATTCCAGTCAAAACAGCCAAGGACATGGGTGCGGATATTGTGATTGCTATTGATATTTCAGCGCGCCCTGTCGGTAACAAACCCCTCAATATGTGGGGCTTGCTCGACCAGACCATTAATATTATGGGGCAGCAAAGCATCAATGAAGAATTGAGCCAAGCGACTGTGGTGATTCAACCCAAAGTCGGACACTTGGGCACTTTGGACTTAAAAGCCAGCAATCAATCTATTTTAGAAGGTGAAAAAGCTGCACAGCTCAAAATTAAATCGATTGAAAAAGCCATTGTCGATTTTAAAAAGACCCCAGCTGCTTTTAAACCTGCCCCTAAAGCCAAATTCTAAAAAATTTGATTTTTAATATTCAAAGACTTATTCATCTGCTAAATTGATATAGATGCTTCTGCATCTATATCCCTATAACGAATATATGAGTAGATGTATGGAATTTGCTTTTGAGCCTTGGCACTGGTTTGTATTGGGCGTTCTGTTAATCCTATCAGAGCTGATTCTGCCTGCTTTTGCCGCATTGTGGTTCGGTATTGCGGCCATTATGGTCGGTATTCTGTACTGGATGTTCCCCATGATGGGCGTTACCACGCAGTTTGTGACGTGGATTATTTTGTCGATTTTATGCACTTTACTTTGGTTTAAGTTTATTAAACCGCTTTCGACTGACAAGACCAAAGCAGGACTGTCTCGCGAAGCAACCATCGGTCAAATTGGCATGGTGATTCAAGCGAGTCCTGAAAATGAACACATTCGCGTTCGCTTTCCCATTCCAGTACTCGGTTCAGATGAATGGAACTGTCGTACTTTAGATAAAGTCCATGTCGGCGACCGTGTTCGTGTCGTTGAAATACTGGGCAATGATTTAATGGTCAAAGCACATCTCTCAAGCAACGAAAATAGATAAAAGTGAGTTAAGCATATGTCTGGTGGATTTATTGTCGTTTTAGCAATTTTGGCTTTTGCCGCTGTCACCATTTTTAAAGGTGTCCGTATTGTTCCACAAGGTTATAAATGGATCGTGCAACGTCTGGGTAAATACCATACCACGTTGAATCCAGGTCTCAACTTTGTGATTCCTTATGTCGATGAAGTGGCTTATAAAGTGACGACCAAAGACATTGTATTAGACATTCCCTCTCAAGAAGTGATTACCCGCGATAATGCCGTTTTGCTTATGAATGCAGTGGCCTACATCAACATCACCACGCCTGTAAATGCCGTCTATGGGATTGAAAACTATACATGGGCCATTCAAAACTTAGTGCAAACCTCACTGCGTTCAATCGTTGGTGAAATGGATCTCGATGATGCGCTATCGTCTCGTGATCACATTAAAGCCAAACTTAAAGCAGCCATTTCGGATGATATTTCAGACTGGGGGATTACCCTCAAAACCGTTGAAATCCAAGACATTCAACCCTCTTCAACCATGCAAGCAGCAATGGAAGCGCAAGCGGCAGCTGAGCGTCAACGTCGTGCGACCGTGACCAAAGCCGATGGTGAAAAACAAGCCGCGATTTTAGAGGCAGATGGCCGTTTAGAAGCGTCTCGCCGTGACGCAGAAGCGCAAGTCGTCTTAGCAGAGTCTTCTCAGCGTGCTATTGAAATGGTCACTTCTGCTGTGGGCGATAAGGAAATTCCTGTGGCTTACTTGTTGGGTGAACAATATGTCAAAGCGATGCAAGATATGTCTAAATCGAACAACGCTAAAACAGTGGTGTTACCAGCCGATATTTTAAGTACCATCCGCGGTGTTATGGGACGTAAAGACATCTAACTGATGCTTGGTTTGATTAAATGAGGACAGCTTTCGAGCTGTCTTTTTTATTGGGGTTGTGAAAAAACTCAAGCCTCTAAGGAACAAGCATTAAAAAAGAGGACACGCTATGTCCTCTTTTTTTAATCTAAACACTGAAACTTAGCTTTGGCGAGCCAATAAAAACTGTGAAATCTGATTAAGTTCTGCTGCCGCATCAGTTGGGAAATAAGCCAAAGCAGCAAAGGCTTGATTATGCAAAGTCTTGGCATAGTCTTGTGCAGCCTCAAGTCCCATCAAGGCTGGATAAGTCGATTTTTCGACTTGCTCATCCTTCCCTGCGGTTTTACCCAGTACATCTGTATTTGAAATGATATCTAAAATATCGTCTTGCACCTGAAAAGCCAAACCAATTGCCTGCGCATATTCGCGTAACGTAGGAATCGCTTGATCGCAACCGTCAAATACAGTCACCGCGGCCATCATCACCGCAGCAGAGATTAATGCACCCGTTTTATTCCGATGGATATTTTCAAGTGCAGCCTGATCGACACGTTTACCTTCGGCTTGCAGGTCAAGGACTTGGCCACACACCATTTTAGAGCTCGCTGTCGCTAAAATTTGCATCTGCTTCAGTACAATACCCTGATCAACCACTGGGCCAGCATCAAACAGTCGACTACCTAAAATTTCAAATGCCATAGACTGCAAGATATCACCCGCAAGCAAAGCTGTATCTTCACCATAAGCCACGTGACAGGTCGGCTGACCACGGCGCAAAAGATCATTGTCCATACACGGCAAATCATCATGTGCCAAGGAATAACAATGAATCAGTTCCACAGCCACAGCGGCACGGCGCACGGCAGCGGCAGCGGCATTATTGTTTGGATTTAAATGTGCCGTGGCATAGCACAGCGCAGGACGCACACGTTTGCCACCTAACATGACCGCATGATGCACAGCACTCTTTAACGGTTCCGGAATTGAAAAAGCATCAAGTGCCGTCAATAAATCATCGTGAATACGTTGTTGAGCCTGTTGGAGTGCATTTGCTGATACGTCGGTTAGTGCTGACACATTCGCCTCGAATAACAATAGGATAAATTAATCTGGTGCTCAGTTTGACTGAGTCGATCATTTGAAATGATCTGTTGGCATGATACTGCTTTCTGCCCGCTTTCTCTATGCCGAAAGCACAAACAAGGCACAGTATTCTATTAATTTTTGCAGACGAGGTGATAAGAATGACTTTTCTACTATTTCAAGCAACCATTACACAAGCAATTAAGCTCTAAAATTCACCGCTCATGCTCTTGGTTATTTTTCGCATGCTTATCACAGACCTAGAGTTGAGATAAAAAAGCCTCTACAGAGAGAGGCTTTTTACATAGCGCTACTCCAAGCTTTCCGCTGGAATACACACCCAACCTTCCATCAACACGCGAGCACTACGACTCATGACAGCTTTTTTCACTATCCACTGACCCTTTTCTTGTATCGCTTGCGCTCCGACACGTAAAGTCCCTGAAGGATGACCAAAACGAACCGCTTCACGTGCTCCACCACCCGCGGCCAAATTGACCAAGGTTCCAGGTATCGCTGCTGCGGTACCAATGGCAACAGCCGCTGTCCCCATCATCGCATGGTGTAATTTACCCATAGAAAGTGCACGAACCAATAAATCGGTGTCTTGCTCTGTAATGGTTTTACCACTCGAAGAGACATATTGTTTTGGCTTAGAAACAAAAGCAATTTTAGGCGTGTGTTGACGACTGCCAGCTTCAGAAATGTCTTGAATCAGCCCCATCTGTTTTGCACCATAGGCACGAATGGTTTCAAAACGCGCTAAAGCTTTGGCATCGCCATTAATTGCGTCTTGTAATTCACTCCCCGTGTAGCCAATGTCTTCTGCATTTAAGAAAATAGTCGGAATACCTGCATTGATAAACGTTGCTTGAAAGCGACCAATCTCTGGAACCTCTAAAGTGTCAACCAAATTCCCTGTTGGGAACATTGCACCCCCATCTTCACCATCATCGGCTGGATCTAAAAATTCAATTTGCACTTCTGCAGCTGGGAACGTCACGCCATCAAGTTCAAAATCACCTGTTTCTTGAACTTGGCCCTGCGTAATAGGTACATGTGCAATAATGGTTTTTTGAATATTCACCTGCCAAATGCGGACTGTGCAGATGCCATTTTCTGGAATACGTGCAGCATCGACCAAACCATTTGAAATCGCAAATGAACCAACAGCAGCCGTTAAGTTACCGCAGTTTCCACTCCAGTCGACAAAAGGCTGATCAATCGACACCTGCCCAAATAAATAGTCGACATCATGTTCGGGCTGTTGGCTCTTCGCTAAAATCACCGTTTTACTGGTACTCGATGTTGCACCACCCATACCATCAATCTGCTTTGCATAAGGATCGGGGCTACCAATCACACGGAGCAATAACTGATCTCGAACGCGTCCAGCCTGTTGCGCGGCTTCTGGGAGATCATCTAATTTAAAGAATACGCCCTTACTGGTCCCTCCACGCATATACGTTGCTGGAATTTTGATTTGCGGTGCAAAACTCATTTTTATTGAATCCTTCATATTTATCATTGTGTTAAGTCAAAAGATCTGATTTAACTTAGGCTCATCATACCTTTTTTCCCTATGCCTACGTAAAATACAGACTTAAGTCTAAAAAAACATCATTTGTGAACGTCCGGTTTCCAAATAAAATTCCTGATTTGATAATTTAAATAAAATTAATATATTGATTCGTATGTTTTTTATTTACAATTCATTACACATTATTTTTCATATGAATAATAACTTTTTTTCATGGATTTTGAGCTACTATGCGATTTCTTCGCGATCTATTACAATCGGAAACACTTATCCATTGTCGGGCTGAAATAACTTGAATAAAGAGTCGTCTCAACTTCAGCGTGGCTTAAAGAACCGTCATATTCAATTGATTGCCATGGGCGGCGCAATTGGTACTGGCTTATTTTTAGGTTCCGCTCATGTGATTGAATCTGCTGGCCCATCTATTATTTTGGGCTATGCAATTGGCGGTTTAATTGCATTTCTAATCATGCGTCAACTTGGGGAAATGATCGTTGAGGAACCTGTAGCTGGTTCTTTTAGTCATTTTGCAAACAAATACTGGGGTAAATTTGCAGGCTTTCTTGCAGGCTGGAACTACTGGATTCTATATGTTCTAGTGGCCATGACCGAGCTGACCGCTGTTGCGAAGTATATCAACTACTGGTGGCCCCATATTCCTGCATGGGCATCTGTTCTCACCTTCTTTGTGATCATTACCTTAGTCAATTTAGGTAATGTGAAGTTTTACGGTGAATCAGAGTTCTGGCTAGCTATTATCAAAGTCACGGCCGTCGTCGCTATGATTGTATTTGGTCTTTATCTTTTGGCCACGGCAGGCGCAGATTCCACGGCTTCATTTAGCAACCTTTGGTCACATGGCGGTTTCTTCCCACATGGCGTTGAAGGTCTCTTCTATATGCTTGCCTTCCTCATGTTTGCCTTTGGCGGCATTGAGTTGATTGGTATGGCTGCGGCAGAAGCTGATAACCCACAAAAATCAATTCCTAAAGCAATCAACCAAGTGGTATTCCGTATCCTCATTTTCTATGTGGGTTCTTTGACCATTTTATTATCGCTGGTACCTTGGAATGAATTGCAACTTGGCGGCTTAGATAAGAGCCCATTTGTAATGATCTTCAGTCAATTAGGTATTGGTTGGGCTGCACATTTACTGAATTTTATTATCTTGACTGCAGCACTTTCTGTATATAACAGCGGTATGTATGCTAACAGCCGCATGCTGTTTGGTTTAGCACAGCAAGGCAATGCACCTAAAATATTCAGTAAAACCAATAAACAAGGTGTGCCAATTCCAGCAGTCTTGTTCTCTGCTTTACTGATTTTCGGTTGTGTACTATTGAATTATTTTGCGCCAGAAGATGCTCTCAGCAACTTAATTTATATTGTTGTTGGTGCTTTGGTATTGAACTGGGCCATGATCAGCTTAACTCATCTTCAATTTATGAAGGCCATGAAAAGCGAAGCGAAAAAACCATTATTTCCTGCACTTTGGTCGCCTTTCAGTAACTACCTTGTTCTTGCATTTATTGCTGTAGTGCTTTACATCATGTGGACTCAAGGTTTAAGCGGCGCTGTGATCATGATTCCAATCTGGATCGTATTAATGTTCGTTCTATACAAAATTCTGTATAGAAAAGCATAAAATATTCATTTTTAAATAGTTATTGTTTCGGCAATAACTATTTTTTTTGAGTAAAATCAGCTACATTAACCGCACTTTTGCGCTCTTAGCTTAACTGGATAGAGCAGTTGCCTCCTAAGCGACCGACGTGGGTTCGAGTCCCGCAGAGCGCACCACCCCAACAACAGAATATAAAACATTTTAGTTAAAAGACATTTATATTCAATCATATATAAAAAAACATAGAAGAATATAGGTAAATATATAAGGATATAGTTGCAAAATATAAGGATATGATTGAGGATATATATAGTTCTACTCAATATGTATCCTTATTTGATCATGGCCAAAAAGACTATTCCGCTATCTGACTCCAAGTGCACTGGGGCAAAACCACAGGAAAAAGACTACTCCCTATATGATGGTCATGGCCTTATTTTGTTCATTCGAAAGAGTGGTTCAAAGGTATGGCGATTTAAATATAAAAGAGCCAGTGGCAAAGATGGATTGATGACTTTAGGCAACTTCCCTGCATTAAGCTTAAAAGCGGCCAGAGAAAAACGCCGTGAATTAGAAGAACTAATAGCTAATGGAATAGATCCAATTGAACACGCCGAAATACAGAAGGCCAAATCAAATAATGCATATAGTTTTGAAGTTATAGCTCGAGACTGGCATAAGGAATACAGCAATACTGGTCGCTGGATTGCACATACAGCCGAAAGAGCATTAAAGAACTTGGAAGACTATGTTTTCCCTACCATTGGACAGCAGTCGATAGATGCAGTCAAACCTAGAGACCTTGTTAAAGTTTTACGCTTCATTGAAGAAACTGGATATACGGAAGTATTGAAGAAAACTCGTCAAAGGTTCAGCAGTATATTTTCTTATGCGATATCGCGCGGTCTCATTGAAGAGAATCCCGCTTACTTCCTAAAAGATGTTTTTGTAATAACGAAGAAGTCTAAACATCATCCTCAATTACCTTTAGAGCAACTACCTGAGCTTTTACAAAGATTAGAAAATGATAAAGGCTATCCTATAACAAAATTATGTACGGCATTTGCACTTCATACATTCGTGCGTTCCAGCGAATTTCGTTTTGCACGTTGGAGTGAGTTTGATCTTCAAAAAGGCCTATGGACCATTCCTGGAGAAAGAGAGTTTATTCCGGGGCAGAAATTTTCTAATCGTGGTGCCAAAATGAAGTTAAATCATTTAATTCCATTATCGCCTCAGGTTATCGAAATTTTAAAAGGAATCCATCTCTACAGCGGAATGACAAAAAATGTCTTTCCAAAAAATGGTGACCCACAAGGTTTTATTAGTGAATCTACTATCAATAAAACCTTACGCCGTATAGGCTATGACACCAATACAGATATATGCGGACATGGTTTCAGAGGCATGGCATGTTCCGCCTTGGTGCAAAGCACCCTATTTCAAAAGGAAGCCGTAGAGAAGCAAATGAGTCACCAGGAACGCGACCAAGTACGTTTAGCTTACACGCATCAAGCAGAGTACCTGGAAGAACGCAAGGCCATGCTCAACTGGTGGAGCGACTATTTAGAAGCAAATTGCGTCAAATACATTAGTCCGTATGATTTTACGCAACAATTACTGAACGACAATGTAATCAATTTCAAATATGCCAAACTGGTGAAATAAGCAGTTTTAATATTTTGCTAGGTCTTACCTGACGAAACGAAAACCTGATATCTAATCTATTTAAATATGCGCTAGGAGAAGTTATGGAAATCAATATAACTCAAAAATTTGTAGATTTAATATATGATCTTATTGGATCCTTAAAAGGTGGTGGTATTGATCAAATTGATATTAAAGACCCTGGCACTAATGCTATTGTCAACAATAACACTTTAACTTTAATTGATAATATAAGTTCTATCCGTAGAATGACTAATATAATTTTCGCCAACTTTAATCTCGATCCTGATTTGGAAAAACAATTCCTATCAGAAAATCCTTTTATATCAAATATCTTAAATTATTATAAAAATTTACCAGATCAGGTAACCCAAAAAGACATTTTATATACAGCTCAAGGTATCAGTAAGGAAGCAATCCTATTTTCTTCATTCAACCCCTCAAAAGAAGATATTTATAAATTTCTGATTTCAGTATCAGAATTTTATTTGCTTGATAAAAAAATTGAATTTAATCACTTAATTAATGATCCAGCCATCATTAAAGAAATCAAAAACTCCTCATGGCTTTTTGAAAGATCACATGACACGATAAAAAATTTATTTTTAAGTAAAGTAACAAATAATGTTTTTCTCTTAGATGTTAATTTTTTACTTTTACTAGCTGTAAGTTACCCACAATATATTAATGAAGCGCTAACTAGTCTCAATTTAAGATTTCTTGAAAGAGGCTCTAACACTTATAGTCAAAGTTTTGAAAATGATTTAAAAAAAATCAAAAGTATTCAGGCTTCAAAAAATGCAAAGGTCAAAGCTGATAAAGAAGCTACAAAAAAGAAACCAATTTTTCAAAAGCTAGAAGCAATCTGGGATGATGGAGAATGGTCCAAAAAAGGTCGTGGTAAATATACGGAATTTGCTAAGTATATAATTTATAACGATGAGATAGAAGGGATAGAATTTGATGCTATTCGTAGTTATGCATCCCAATATGATAAATCAAAGTCTGAAAAGTGCTAGCACCTTTCAATTGTTGCTAGCAGCTTTAAGTTTCTACTAGCAACCAAATTTATTTTAATAAAAAACATAAACATACTACAACCATATTCACGCAAATATGGTCGTACTTATGCTTCAAACAACTCCCATCAGAATCCAATTCAGTACTGCATGTCAGCTACTTGACGTAACACGCGAATCACTTCGTCACACTATTCGCAAAGACCCTTCCTTTCCACGCCCTCTTAAGATGGGCACTTCAAAACAATCACCTGTTTTCTTTGATTATCAAGAATTAGTCGATTGGCACAACAGCAAGAAAGAAGCTGCTGCTGAGATGGAGGCATAATTATGAATGCTTCCTCAAATTTAACTGTTCTTCCTTTAACTCAAATTAGTATTGATGGTGCTACGATCCACCAAGATCGACATGGTCGTTTTTGCCTTAATGATTTACATAAGGCAAGTGGTGGTGAGGTAAAAAACAAGCCATCTAACTTCCTGCAAAATGACAAGACACAAGAACTTGTTGCTGAATTGATCGTTGCTGGAAATCCATCATCGGTAAATATTGAACCAGTATCAGCGATTAGAGGTGGTCCAGAACAAGGTACATACGTTGTCAAAGAATTAGTCTATGCATATGCCATGTGGATCAGCCCAGCTTTTCATCTTAAAGTGATTCGTACCTTTGATACTTTAACGGCGCAACCAAAACTGCCGGATCTTAATGATCCAACGCAATTACGGGGCTTGCTGCTAGGCTATGCTGAACAAAACATCCAGCTCACTACTGAAAATCAAGTGCTGTCAAAAGCCATTGAAACAATTACGCATACAGAGCACGGCGTTAAGTTTCAGCAAGCATGCAAGATCCTGAACATCAAACAGCAGACATTGGCGGAATGGTTGAGAAAACATAATTGGGATCGGTATTTGAATGGTGCCAGAGCATCTACTTACTACTCTGAAAACCGCGGCTACTGTGAAACTAAATACTCACTTAAAGAAGGCGTAAAACCTTCCGGCCAATCATATAGCTACACACAGACTGAGTTCTTCATATTGCCAAAAGGTATGCAGATCCTAGCTAAAAGGTTTGGGGAGCAGCCATGAGTTTTCAAAATATTTTCTGTTTAAGGCTTCTCAAATTAAAAATGATCGGCTATATTGACTCTGTTCGGTGCAAAATCATCGAATTAGTCTTGGCAGACTATCAATCGTTAGCGCATACAGTCCGCTCAGGGCTTTTTTTATGCGTAATTTCTCTATGCATTCGCATCATTATGGTGAAGCTGGAGAGGGACACTTTCGAGTGTGCTGGTACTCTAACGAACCAGTCTGCCAACCCTTTTCGGCTTTGCCACCCTTACTTGGCAGTAAATGGCAGAGCTTCTAAACTATCGTTAGGAGCGTATTCGTCATGAACGCTAAAGTACAAATTTCATTATCAAAACAAATTCCTTTATATCGTACGATCAATATGGTTGATGCTTATTCACTAGCATTCAATACAACTACTCAAACTCAAGTTTTGATCAGCTGCATAAGTAAAGAAACTATTCGACTTAAAAGTCTTGAACAAGAAAATAGCGCTGTACCTCATAGCTTTACTGTACTTGAAAGTCTTATTTCAATTGCAGAAGATCTAGCTACCAACTACTGCAATATTTTTGATGTAGAGCATGATAAATATAAAAATGGATTAAATAATTCAAATATTCAATATGATGCTGGAGATTTATTGGAGCCATATGGTCTGGCTCATGAAGTATCCACCTGGCTTTCAACTTTAATTTTTCAAATGAAAGATGAACTAATTACTGTAAAAAAATCATCTACAGCGCTTTGTGATGCTGTTTTTGCAGGCCTCGAAAATCTGATCAATATTGCAGACTATTTATCTGACAATCACAGAAACACTTTCAAAATTGAATTTGAAAAGTATGAAGCAGAATGGGAGGCATCTAAAAATGGATAAGCCTTCTAATGCTTCTGAGAAAAATACAATTCAGCCAAATGTGGAGTCAAAGCCCGTCCCCTCATCATCTGCATATGCTGAGTCAGTACGAATGACAAAGCAACGTCTCATTGACGCCGTGATTAAAAACAGTCGGCAAGGGGGATCCAGTGAGCATTGATGCAACGCGCTGGGCTTGGACTGCTCAAGTTAAAAACTCCTCTCAACGTCTCGTTCTGCTTTCACTAGCAGACCGAGCTGGTGAGCATCATACTGCATGGCCTAGTATTGATCGCCTTGCGAAAGATACAGCATTGAACGAAAAGACTGTTCAGAAAGTTATTTTAGAGTTAATCAACTTGGGCCTAGTTGAAGATACAGGTGAACGCACGGGACCTACCAGACGTGTTCGCGTTCTTAAGCTCAACGGCGTGAAGGGTCGCGAGGACTATACCCAAAATTTAGATGATGCCAATACACCCAAAAACGGGAACATTAAACAATCCCAAAAACGGAATGATTCCAAAAATGGGAATGATCCCGAAAATGGTGCTTTGAACGATCCCGAAAACGGTATTTTGAACGATCCCAATTTTGGGATGCAGAACCAACCATTGAATCTATCAATGAATCTCTCTCAAGAACACGATTGGATTCCAGATCAAAATCAATTGATCAATGTATTAAACACCGCTGGTCAGCAACAAAATTTAGAATTGATTTTTGGATTGCCTGATTTCGAATTTCAACTTGGAGCCTTTAACGCTCACTATGCTGGCCAAGTGATGCCCAACGCAAGAAAATTGTATTCATTCGTTCGCTGGATCATCGATAAGTTTGAACGCTACCAAAAAGCTAATCCAAGTTATGTAAAACAGGCCGTTGAACAATCACAACTTCAGCAAGCTCAACCACTAATCAACCTACCCTCGAAACCTAAAAGTTTACTGGAGAGCATGCAATGAACTCTAATACCCTGCTCCCTATTCACAACCTTCAAATCGAACAGGCTGTACTGGCAGCATTGATGACCGTTGCAAACTCATACGCTCAAGTTGAAAACCTGCTTACTGAAGAAGATTTTCACGCTACACGCCATAAACTGATTTTTAACGCAATTGTAGACCTTGATAGCAAGAACTCTCCATATGATGCTGTACTCGTCAATCAATGGCTAGAAATGCGAAATCATGGGGAAGCATCAGGCGGTGAGAAATATCTCATGCAACTGATGAGTGATGCCCCTTCCAGTTTCTACAATCTGCAATCGTACGCAGAGAAATTGAAAGATTTTACCACTTGCCGCAAAGTTGAGGCAGAAGCCCAAAAAGTAATTCAGAGTGCACGTAGCTTAACCGTAAGCCGTGGGGATTTGGTTTTGAATGCTCAGACAGCTTTTGCAGAAATAAACACAGAACAGAGCACTGAGAGCCTTTTCCATATTCATGATGCTGCATCAAATACTTTTCTTGAAATCAGCCGCAAGATGGAAGCAATGATTGCTGGTGAAACTATGATTAAAGGTATCCAGACTGGTATATATGATCTTGATAAAAAATTAGGCGATATTGAGCCAGGTTGTCTGATGGTGGTAGCAGCACGACCGGCTATGGGTAAAACCACAATGATGCAACTCATCGCCAACCACGTAGCAATCATTCAGAAAAAACCAGTCTTGATTATGTCGGGTGAAATGCCGAAAGAACAGATTGCTATGCGTCTCTGTTGTGCCATGGCACCTGCTGATATTGGTTTAGTGCGTAATTTCCCACACTTACTCCCCAAAGATGAATTTACGGCTTATACGAACGCCGTGGTGATGCTTAAAAATGTACCTATGCAAATCAATGACACCTCACGACCGTCTATTGCCAATATTCGTGAATCCATTCGTAAGACTCAGCATCAATATGGCTTAGTAGGCGCTGTACTGGTTGATTATCTACAGATCATGAAAACGACTAAGCCATTTGCCCGGGAAGACTTGAAGATTGCTTATTTTACTGGTGAGCTCAAAGCAATGGCTAAAGAATTTAATTGCGTCATCGTCCTACTTTCACAACTTAACCGCGAACTTGAGAAGAGGCCAAATAAGCGCCCTGTTCTATCCGATCTTCGGGAATCTGGTGCGATTGAACAAGATGCTGATCAGATTATCTTTCTATACCGCGATGAAATTTACAATAAGGAATCTCAATTTAGAGGCATTGCTGAAGCCATAGTTGGGAAAAATCGCCACGGCGAAACTGGTACAGCATATATGCATGCTCAACTGAAATACTGTCAATTTACCAATCTAGATCATGATGCACTTAATCAAATCCAGGGGAATTTAATATGATGTTTATTCAGGGTGACCGCGTAGATTCTATTGCATCTAAAAGATCTGCCGCCGAAAGATTTATCAACCTTAGACAGCAAAAGAAAGTCAAAGAATTTTTGGTGAAACTACGTGGCTATAAGCGCCCAGACTTCAATAGAATGATTCTTGATCTATGCCGCTTGAAGTGGACACACGAGAAAATTTCTTTTGTTCTCCCCGTTTCTAGCGCCTCAACTGTCTCAGAATGGGCACGTGGCGGTACACCAAATTTTGAAAATGGAGAGGCTCTTATCGAACTTTGGAGAGCTGAAACAGGTATTGAACGTATTCCACGCGAAGGTGAATGGCAGAGTTATCAATATAAGATTGGACAGTTGGATCTTCTTTGATACCACTTTAATTAAAGCATTTCATCAAATTTAATAATGACTTTTCTTATGTAACGAGTCATTAAATTATACGAACCACCCAATTCTCATACATGAAAACACACTGTTTTCATGTATGTAATCTATAGTTTTTATGCTGTGTAACGCACGGTTTTTATGCTGTGTAACGCACAGTTTTTATGCTGTGTAACGCACGGTTTTTATGCTGTGTAACGCACAGTTTTTATGCTGTGTAACGCACAGTTTTTATGCTGTGTAACGCACAGTTTTTTGCTCTGTAACGCACGGTTTTTTGGCATGTAACAGAGGTGAATTTCATCAATTTTTGTTTGAAACGCACATTTTGGGGCTGTGTAACGGTAGACATGAGTAAAATTTAATCTATGTATTCAAGAATTATTAATCAGTCTGTTATTTAGCTACTATTCTCATGGGCTGAAAGTCATCAATATGAACTTTTTTAGCCTTTAGCAAATCCTCTCTTTTACCATCTATAACCAAGACGGCGCGCTTAACCTGAACTGTCCAAGTACGATCTGCTCCACACATTGTTTCAGATTCAAGAAAAACATTTCCAAATGCTTTACCCTGAAGATTTTGTATATCGCCGTAGGTTATTACATTTTCCGAAGTCCCCTGCACTCTGCCGGATCTGTCCTTTGCTACCAGGTCTAAATACAGTTTGTCATAGGTCCCAAGAAAATCATGGATCGTCACATCCACCACGGCGGAACAGATCCCTGAGTTCACATAGCTGGTCTTGGAATGCTGAAGTGTAATTGGGGTGGCAAATACTACTGAACTCATAAGAGCAGCCAAGGAGAAGGTTAATATTTTTTTCATAATGGAAGGCTGCCTTGTATTAAAGCCATAAGTGAATCTAAGTTATCCCAACCAACATCTACAATTTTTGTTGTTAGATGCTTTAGACCTTCTGCTGGTAGCTCTTTGATTGCATCAATCATTGTAGTTTTGCGTTCAGGACTAAGATCAGAACTCATGATTTTTGCAGCTAGAATAGCCTTTAATTGCTCAGTTTCAAACTTGATAGTCACGGTACCTAAGATTGCAGATAGTCCACCGTCATCAGCCAAGAAATCCATACCTTTGTGACTTAGCCTGGTATTTCCCAAGGTCCAGCTTCCTATACCGTCCAGGCTATTAGTGTAGTGAATACTCTTTGGTTCTAATAATCCATGAGATTGTAAGTAGTAGAGATTCGAATAAAGCTTATGCTGATTTTCTTTATCTCGATAATCAAGATCAGTCCAAAAGTTATATGCAGCTGGGTACACCTCAGCCATCTTTTTCATAATTTCGAGTTGGAATTCGCGGTCTAAAATCATATTCAATTTCCAAAAAGTTCTTTTCTATTTCATATCCAATAAAATCTTGGCACATCCATTCTGAGCATATGATTCTTTAGATTTGGAAAAATATTTATCAGATCCTTTGGCATCTAAATCATAGGTTATGGCTTTCGTATTATCCCTAACCTTCTGAAAAATAGCCCCGAGCATAAAATCTACATTAGGCGTCAACTTTAACTCGGGGTACATAATGCCAGGGATATATCTTCGTTTATCGTCCTGATTGATTTTTGCATTTAATAAGCCTTGCACATATACGCGTCCATGATCATATCCATTCAATAGAAATGCCTCACTTGCCTTTTGATCCCCCATGAGATCGGCCCACACAGAACAAGTAAAACTTTCGAAAGCGAGAATAGACTTATTGGCCAACTCTTTAGATGTCAGCACTTCATATGCAGCATACCCATCATCAGCATGGCTAAACGAACTGATCAGACCAGCAAGACCGATACCTATTAGAGCCATTCTTCTTTTCACTAAAGCTTCTCTTTTTATCTTTTCCACAAATACCATACAACAAAAAAGGAGCCGAAGCTCCTAATTCTATTCTGATAAATCCCACCAGTAACTATTGCCTAAGTTCTCCAGACGCTGCTGTGTTCTTGGTAAATAATCAGGATCAATCATATTCTGCATTTTGGAATACAGCATTCGATCTACGACCAGTTTACTGTACCAAAGATTCTGTAATGGAATATTACTCTTCAGGGTATTGGCCACTTCCATCATCCGGGTAGACTCTTTCCCCTCAATGATGTTGTTGCCCATACCTGTTAACAGCATACCCAGCTTCATGCTTTGGCCTAATAATGGGCCACTGATAAAGTCTGATGCACTTCGACCAGTTGGATCCGACAGTGCGGACATGATGTCACCCAAGAAAGAAAGCCCACCACCCTTAAGAAGTGATTTGCCAAAGAAATCAATCGTAAATACCGGCTCTGGATTCTTACCATTGGCCAAGTTCTGAGTTTGAACGATCAATGCCCCTGCTAATGTTTGATAAGCCAACAGCGAAGCCAAGAACGTCACTCTGCTCTTAATATCTCCTTGGGCAAAGGCACGATGACCAATACGGAACATATAAGCTAATGGAAAACCCTTAAACTGGAATAGTGTTCTGCCTAATTCTCCCTGGATGGTTCCAGCTTCACCTAAGTTAATGATGCTACGTTCACGCACACCTGCTTCAATAATTGCGACTGACTCCTCATTGAAGATATGAGTCTGATACTTCATTGCGGCCTTATAGCGGAAGTCAGCAATCGCATTAGCACTGTCCTGCTTATCCAATGGCAAGAACTGCTTAATGACATCATCAGAGGCTTTGAAGAAATCATTCTGAGTAAGTACCGCCGTTCCATCTTCACGCTTGCTTGGCTCCAGCTGCTGCCATAACTGCCAATCGCGTTCGGTAATGCCATTCCCCTGTAGGATCTTAAGATCATCTGCACCTAGATCCTTCCAATCTGTTTTACGGGTCAACTCAGCAAGCTTATTCATATGCACTAGATTGAATGCTCGTTTCGCTCCTGCAGTCACGGCGTTCAGTCCTGATAGTTTCATAGTCGTTGCAGCAAAAGCCTGCATACGTGCATTAAAGCGGCCTGACTTGGTAGCACTGCTGACAATATCAGCATCACCAAAACGAGTCATTGAACCGGCCATTTCGTTAATGCCAAGGCCAAAACGTAAAGCTTCATCTCGTGTGGCCCCCTGTTTCAATTGTTTTATATATTCAGGAAGAATGGATTTGGTATAAGACAGGCCCAGCATATTAGCCACTTTCTTCATGCTAGCATGATCGCCAAAGGTCGTTAATGTGGTTCCACCTAATTTAGATGCCACCATTAAAGCACGAAGACCACCCATGACATTTCCTAGGGTTGAATCAATCGCCCGGGTATTAGCATCGAGGGTGTTATACATTGATATAGCCCGGTGAGCCTGCTTATCAATTTCGCCGTGTTTTAATCCATTATCTGGATCAGCCTTAAGTTTTATCTTAGCTTCATCCAGCAACGATTCAAATGTATGACGTGGATTGGATCCAAGGTTCTGCATCATGGCTACTTCAGTACTCATACGCTGAGTATGGTTTTTCAGAATCTCATGAAAGCCGGCTTCATTGTAGGTACCATACTTCTTCTGGTAAGCCAACCAAGCATCACCATCTTTAAAATGCAATGCTCGCGCTTCCTGGTGTCGGTTTGCCATTTTTGAGCGACCACCTACTGGTGATGCTCCTGCTTTGGCCTGTTTATTTAGCACCTGAAGATCTTTATTTGCGCCGTTGGTAGCAATAGTCTTATAGATCTCCTCCAACATGGATTTAAGTTCCAACTCATCCATAAGCTCGCCAGTATCTTTGACGTACTGATTTCGATCCGCACCAGCTAAAACATCATTTACCCATTCAGATTGGTCAGTTAAAGCAACCTTTTTCTGATCGTGCGAAGTCATAAATCCAAAATTGTCCAGCTTCTTAATATTTCCGCCTGCACGATTGAATGCTAAGCGCATTTCTTCTAAAGCTGCACTGACCTCTTTAGCCATTGCAGTAATTTCGGGATTATCAGACTTGCCACCAAACATAACCCTGATAATGTCATCAGTCATGGCTTTGTTCACTGACATTCCAAACCGTTCTTGAGTTTTGGTAAATACATCAGCAACTAAAGACATCCAGCGACTATGTAAAGCTTGTGACTGCTTTTCTATAGACTGAATACCGCTTTGATCCGAAAAATAAGCAATCTTCCGCATTAATGCCTGAACAGGGTTTAATTTTGGATGGTTATAAATCTCAGTTTGAAGCTGAGCTTTAATGACAGCATCTCTGGCAATATTCTGATTATTCTTAGCAATCTGCACGGCGAGATCCGAAGCCGTTTTCTGCGCAATAGCTTCCGCACGCTCAGCATGACTTTTAAAAATCCAGTCTGGATCTGTTCTGGCCAAAATATTTTGTGCACGGATATACAGTGATGAAATACGATTACTGTCCGCAGCACTTAATTTTCTTTTACCTAATGCCTTTGCAACTTGTTCTCTACATTCAGCTCTCATGCTGCTTCACTCCCGAATTTTAATGCGCAGCTTGCTAATGCTTTCACTGCCTGAATTTCATCTTTTGCTATTTCTTCTTGCTCTTTGACATAGTCCAATAGATCTCGGGATGACATCGTCACAATTTCTTCATTCCCGTTTTCATCCAGGCGCGTAAAGGTCACTTCCATATCGGGATCTGCTTCTAGAATTGAAACTGCTTCCCTACCGTCTGCCGTGTCAGTGAATGCGCCATATTCCCCTTTACTAGACTTGGTTAAGTCCGGTGCACCATCAACCTTGGACTTGCTAGGCTTCCAGAACTCCCGTTCTAATGCCTGAGTAGCTTTATGCTGTACCGCAGTCAATTCAGGACTATCAGCTTTACCATTAGCAGGATGGGCAAATAGATCATTCCCATTACGTGTAGCCTTTACCGGGCTAATGGTGCCATCCTGATTAATCTGGCGCTGGAATGTCGTATTAGAAGTACTATTGTGTAGCTCTTGAATAATTCCCCCATCCTCCATTAAACGCTCTCGTTTGAGATAGTTTTGCGATCTGGTCGGAGTCCAATTGTCTACACCATCAACAATTGAGTTTTGCGGAATATTTGAACCTGATGTTCTGGTATTGATATCTAAAGTGTTCGATTCTGGATCTGGAAGAATAACGCGTTGTTGTTCTGGCTCAAGCTGGTAAAGATCAGAGTCCAATGTATCCAAATTACGACTGGCACTATTACCAGGGCCAGATAAGTCGACCTGAGGTTCAACATACGGCGTTCGGTAAGCACCTCCTTCCGAATACTGATAATGCGCCGTAGCCTTGAGGTATTCCAGATCCTCCTTGGTCAATGGAGAAGATAGGGCTTCGAACTCTTCCTGGAGTGACTTAACACTATGCTCATCTGCACTGAGTACAAAAGGCATTGCTTCAACTTCAGCATCAGATTGGGACTTGTAAGCAGGTGGTGCAGTTATATCAGACTCAAACTGTGGGAACTCTGATTCGCTCCCTCGGACTTCGGTAGGATGTGCTGCACTTTGTGAACCGACATCACCATAAAGTTTAGCTATATCGTTCCAGCGCTTTTCGTATTTGGCCTTTACCTGCCCAACAGTCATACCATTGAATTGGTGGCTTGAGGTAATGCCTTCTGCAATCTGTCTTGCAGTCTTCTTCTGATTTCCTTTACTCCAGCGTGTGGCCACATCAACAAAAAGCTCATTATCCTTGGCTTTCAAAAAGACTGGTCCACCACCCTCACCAAAGAAATGCAGGTAGTAAAGCTCTAGGCCATTCGGATCTCGATTAAAGTGACTACGAATAACCTTGGAGTTATGTTCGTAGTAGTTCAGGCCCGCTTTAATTTGATCATTGCCATCAAACTTGTTCTTACCTCCCATACGGGCAAAGGTGCTATCCAAAGTCTGGAATAAGCCGGTAGCTGACGATAGTAACTTACCGTTTCTGTCCTTTGGCTGGATTGAAGTGCTGAAGGTGCCACCAGTTTCCAAATGGGAAATGATTAAGGCATCCACTGGATTGATACCCCGTTTAGAGGCTTCCTGGACAATCGTTTTTGTCCACGGTTTTTTATCAAATACAGGGTTAGTCAAGACATCGGCTATTACTGGTGCTTTATGTTCATCAGTATTGATAGCGCTTGGTCTTACGAGGGCCTTCGGTGTACCTATTATTGGTACCACTGGTGTATTGGTTGCTACTGCTTTAGGTGTGCCTGTCACTGGTGCTTTTAAGCTGACCAGCTCATCATTGAGTGCACTCTCCATTGCACTATCCAATGCATCAAAGTGTGAATTGGCCTCTTTTGCATTAGTTGGACTAAATGGGTTCGTGCCTTCTGCATGCTCGATGTTGGCCTGAATATGAGCCGCATCATTCATGGTATCTACATTACTATGGTCTTTGATCTGCTCTGGTCGCAATCGCCCCTTGTTTGCCCATAGATTAAGCAATAAAGCCATTCCACCGTTTGAAGCTAATGTGGTTGGACTGGTTGCATTTTCCTTTAATGCTTCACCGTATTGGGCAACCTTTTTATTTTGATGATCTTCAAGATATGAGCCTTCTAGATAATCACCTGCCGAACCCGCCCCTGTTGCTAGGGCTGTGGTAGCCACGGCATCAGCTATTGCAGATTTAGATACGCCGTGTGTAGGGATGGCAAAACCTAATGCATCCGTCACCCCTTTAATTGCACCCGCTGTTTTAGCAGTACGGATATCGGCCCCCTTATTGATTAAGTCTGATTTTTCGGCCTCATAAGTCTGATAGCCAAAAAGCCCTGAATTAAGTGCTAATCCAGGTACACCACCAGTACCAAGTGTAGTCACGGCGTTCCAACCAATACGAGTAAAATCTTTAGTTAAACCATAAGTAAACTCCCCTACTCCTCCTAAGTCATCAGGTTTAAAAATCTCGAGGTTTTGTGCTCTTAGGGCAGCTGCTTTCTTGTCACCTCGGATTAATGCATCTGGTGCTGTAGCGGCCTCAATGGTCCCCATTGCAACACCAGAAAGAGTCCCTAAGGCACCATCGGCAAAGCCACCACGCTGGCTTTTTGGTTTAAATCGTGGATCATCCTGATTTAATGTGAGTTCATCATCTGCTAAAAAATCCATAGATCACCTCATCGAACCGTAAAAGTTAAACGTGTTTTGCGTTGCTTATCATTCACATCCATGACGTACTTGGCACCATTTTTAAAATAGTATTTATATGGATTATGAGGATCTTGCTCCAATGGCAAATCAAGAAAGAAATCTTTATCCGAACCGCCGTATGCACGTGCATTGCTTGAATTGAAAGTTTTTAGCTGATCATCAAAGGATTTTTCATTAACAGTATGTGGTCGCAATACAACTGACTTCGAACCAAAGAAACCGCCTGAGGTATATTTTCCACCAGTTGCGTTTAATACAGCCTTATGAAATAAATCTTCATCAATAGATTTATTTAAAATACTTCCTTTTGAATCGGCTACTTGTCCCGACTTCTGCAGTAAATAGGCATAATTAGCCTTCACTGATTCTAAATAAATTTCAAAGTCTGGCTTGCCAGGAGAGGTAACACCTGATAGATAATTCGCCGTACTGGCTCTAAGTGCATTGTCATCAACTTTGACCAGATTTTTATCCAGCAAATCCTGTCCTGTGACAATCTGCCCAGCAATATCATTTAGTCCTCTGCGACCCAATGAGGCAGACAGGCGGTAGGCCCCACTATCCCCGGCAATGCTTTTGATCATATCGCGTGAGGCATTAGCGTTTCCTGCACTGGCTGTAAATAGATTGGTCAAAAGAGTAAGTTTGTCTCCAGGCTTTGCCTTACCCCAGTAATCCTTCAATTCTTGTTGCTGTTGAGTAGAAAGTGGATTAAGTGAACCATTTACACCATCAATAATATTACTAGCGTGGATCGTTTTAATATTTTTGGATAATGCTGCAACTGCTTTAGGGTCTCCCATAATAATTGAGGTCGTTGGTACTGGTGTTAACTCCTGTCCAGTCTTAATTGAATATGCTAGAGATGAGTTATTTTTCTCATAGCCCAACATATTCTCATGCGTTTTAGACAGAAGGCTTAACTTCCAGCTCACGTCTTTAGCATTATCTTGCGCCGTATTTTGAGCTTCTGAACGTTTTTTACTGAGGTAAGCTTCACGCTCATCCGCTCCCAGTCTCATGAACTGCTGTACTTCAACCAAAGCCCCGCTGTACTGAACAAACTCAGATTCTTTACCTGTACCCTTAACACGTGCTAAACGGGATTTAATCACGTCTTCACTTGGGATCAAACCTGTTTCAATATCCGCCTTCATCTCATTAACAGCATCTTTGGCGTCATCTTCTAACTGCTTTTGCTGTAAGGCAACCGCTCGGTTATTCTGATCGATTTGACTTGATACCCGCCCACTCCAGTAGACAGCCTGCTCTTGAGTCAAATTAGGATGCTTTGCTATTACAGCCTCGGGAGTGGATAGTTCATTTAGCTTTTCGTTATCTGACTTATTTCCTAAATAAAATGTGGATACATCATTGCCAGCGCGATTATTTTTATACTCGTTAAAAGTGTCCTGGACATGAGCTAAAGGTAAATTTTTTGACTGTGCATACAGGGACAAACCACCCCAGACTTCTTGTTCTGAAGCATTAGGATTCTTGAGATAGTTTTCTCTCATATCCTTTAACTTTACAATTGCCTGCTGCTGCTCGGACTTCTGCGCAATCGGCAAATACTTCGATGCACTTTGGTAAGAATGCTGCTCAAAATAATTATTAAAGTTCTGCTCAAACTGTTTAGGGATTAGGTCTTTGTACTGACCTTTGATTGTTTCTAAGCTCTTTTGACGTTGAGCTACGGCGTCATCATAGGCAATTGCACCACTTTGCATTTTAAGCAAAAGATCATCATCCACTACACTGATGTCCGCCCCAACCTTAGAGGATTGCAATGCAAGCTCAGCTTTGTCTTTCTTATCCTGCTCTATCTTTTGCTTTTCTTGTGCAAGTTCTTCTCTTTCATGCTGCTGCTGTGCAACTTGGGACATATTCTGCAATGCACCTGCAATCATCTGACCCGATTGATTTTGCGGCATCTGGATACGACCAACTTGAGGCATGGCATTACCAAAATTACCCATAGGAATTTTAGCCATTAATTTATCCTTCTAAATCTATTGAATAGAATCAATTTAGGACAGTATTAACCTTCAAAAAATGGGTGTATTTAGATGTAAAAAAAGGAGCTAATGCTCCTTGATTATTGATCAAAAACTAATATGCTTTGACTATTTCCAGCCCCCGGTTGTCTTTGGCGGTGCTGCTGTATTGATAGCGGCCTGATCTGCAGCTTTCTTAGCCGCCTTAGCCTTAGAATAACCACTAGCACCTGTGGAAACAGTATCTAAAACACCAGTTGCCGCTGCTGCATTTGCATTATTTTTATGTTGACTAGCTGCGGCTTTTAATTGCTGTGATGAGTTATAACCAGTGATTTCAGCCATTGCCGCATCATAGTTTGCGGCGCGTTCAATCTCATCATTAATGACAATTGAAGTCCCTTCATTCACATCAAGCCCATTTCCTGCAGCGGCTGCTCGTGCTGTTGATTGAGCTTTTTCTTTTTCCTTGCGAATACGTTCAGCCTCAAGACGACCACGTGCTAACTGTGCTTTGCCGTCTGCTTCCGCTTGCTCTGCCATGCCTTTATTTTGGTTATAACTTGAATAACCTGCAAGTGCTGTACTTGCTACTGCGGCTGCCGCCGCTACTGCTGCCCAGGTCATGATATGAACTCCTGAATGTTATGCCCGATTGATGTTAAGAATTTTTCTTCATCTCCATCTGGAACAATCACTTCTTTTTCGATTTCATCTAAATCTGTACTTTCAGTAGGATGAATCGTCATACATGTAGAATCTTCATGAAAATAAGCCACCCGCTTTGTTCCTGGCATAGTGCGCTGAATACAAGGAGCCTTAATATGTTCAATGCCGTTCTCCGTTAGCACACTTAAGCTGCCAGTTAAAAACAATATAAAATGTTCTGTGCGATGCATTTTACTTACAACGAGAGTTCCAGCCTTCGCACTGAACTCTCTAAGATAAACACCGGGTGAAAAATGATTAAGCAATCCTGTATCTGCTTTTTCAATTTCGCCTGACTCTATTTTCTGTTCTAACTCATTTTGCAAACTTAGTGCTGAACTTATATAAGATTGTTTATGAGCACCACTCATAATATGAATTAAGAACTCTGTATTTTCAGGGGGGATGATATCAGTCATGTTCAACTCATTTTCTACTAAGATACATTAAGTCTATAGATCTGTTTATGCAGAAAAATGGGTGTATACATCTAAAAAAAGGAGCACAAATTGCTCCTTTTTCGTATGGCCAAATTTTATTAAACATAGTGAGAAATATTTCTGACACCAGACTTACGTCCAACAGAAAGTGATTGAAGCACAGGTTTTATAAACTGAATCTTTTTAACAATTTCACCCATTGCTATATCAAAAGTATTTCGATTTACCATCCGCTTAAACTCTTTAGTTGGATCAAGATAGTACGCCGTGATAATCAATACATTTGGCGCCGTACTTAAACTTTTTAAGATTGCGAATAAATGTTGAAAATAGAACTCTTTATTATTCTTGTCAGCCAAATAGGTTAATCTATGAATTAATTCCTCCAAATTATCAGCAATTTTCAACAATTGCATTTGATAGCTTAACTCATATAACTGGTTGGGCTCTTTACAGTTAATTTCCCTCTGGAATTCATCAATTAAATATTCAACCCCATTGCATAGCTGAATTGACCTCACCATATCATTACAATCTAGGGGCTTATACGCTGGCTGCTTAATCATCAATCATATTCTCCAGTGATTAATTCGAGGGATGTCTTGATCTGTTTTTTCAGTAAAAGTTTTCCATAATTCAACAAATGCTTCGCCAGCTTCATAGTTTGGTCTGCCACCTTTTGCCCATTCGTTAATAGTACTAGCACTCGTAACTGGAAGCATGAAAGCAATCTTTTCACATGTCATTTCATGGTGCTCTTTTAGTTCCCGAATCATTTCCATGTAATTAGGTGCGCCGTAATGAATCGCAGCCTTAAGAAAAATTAATCTTTTTGATGCTCCAAAATTATTGAGCTCAACAAAAATCCCCATGTTTGTCCCCATAAGTTTTATTTCATTAGGGAACGATTCAAGTATTTAAAAAATGGGTATATTTGCCAACAAAACGCGCGCGCGCGCGAGGCAGGGAGCAAAACCCTATATTTTTAGCTATTTCCACCCTATAACATTGCGTTCAAACGAACTTTTTATCCTAGATAAATACGATGACAATGGGTGAGCAAATAATATTTATAACAAGCTCTCTCATATCGTTCTAATTTGCCCTACAAGCTCACAAAAATTATTGATGTACCATTTATCATTTTTTTAATTCAAATCGCCCACAGCTCAAACCAGCGCAAAATTAGTGCATATATCAAATTGGTTTTAAATCTTATTCTTGAATATGAGAGAAGATTTGACCTTGAATTAAGACGGCGCTCTCTTAAAAGAGAGATGATTGATTCAATGGTAGATTCATTGATAGGTTCTGCATCCCAAAAACGGGATCGTTCAAAATCCCAAAATTGGGATCGTTCAAAATACCGTTTTTGGGAATATTCCCGTTTTTGGAATGATACCTAATCTGGAATGATACCAATATTGGATACATTACCGTTTATAAACTCCTCCGAACAAAGACGGTTATTCAAGTTTTAAATGAATCTCCAAAGAGTACGTGCAGCAACAAAAGCCCAAATGCAGCAACAAAAAGTCTTACATGTAGAAACAGAAATTTTCTGATGCAACAACATTGCAAAAATAGAACCTTTTTGATGTTGTAACATGGCAAAGCTAGTTCAAAATTAATCCCTTTTATATCTGTCTATCTTTATTAATTTAAGAAAATTAGCAGGTGAAAAGATGTTCAAACAAAAATATATCATCACTATAGAGAGCGAATCGCCTCCTAAAATATGTCTTGGAGATTCGATACACGGCGCCACTGTTATTGCATTAGAAATAGAACAGTATCCTGATCTAGTTGATTTAGCATGGCTCACTAAACGCTTTCCAATGTCCAGAGAAACACTCTCTCAAAAACTAGAACTATTCAACGTAGGCAGTTCTGGAAAGAAACTCTATGACCCCAATGTTGTTATCCCTTTTCTTAAAACCGATTTGAAAAGTCGACGCGGACGACCAAGGAAGAATTAATGAAACATATAGATCCAAAGCTTAATACCTACACAATGCTATGCATGCGCTATGTATCACCAGTAGTTCACCTAGATACCATTGTCCAAGATTATTTCACGCATATGGATGTCAAAACGGCGCGTAAGAAAGCTAACTTCCATGAACTGCCATTTCCAGCATTTAAAATCGAGCAATCAGCTAAAGCGCCGTGGATGGTCAGGCTTGAAGATTTTGCTATTTATTTAAATCAACAATACGCCCTACATCGCCATGACTACAATGCTATGAACTCTTAGCATTATTTTTTGGGTCTAAAATTAAAATTGGTGAAGAAAATAACTTTTAAGCTAACATAGCAAAATATAGTTGTTGGAAAAGCATACAATAAAAGTTATAACTCTCATGATTTATATATTTTTTCTTTTTATTTTTTTTGGGGGTTCTTATGTCATACATCATTAAATTGATCTCAGAAAATTGCTACATCATTCCT
Source organism: Acinetobacter sp. SwsAc2 (assembly GCF_013391465.1). NCBI lineage: Bacteria > Pseudomonadati > Pseudomonadota > Gammaproteobacteria > Moraxellales > Moraxellaceae > Acinetobacter > Acinetobacter sp. SwsAc2. Next base: position 55,479 of record NZ_JACBEZ010000021.1, read on the forward strand.
GATGATGAAGGCTGGTTGACCACTACAGAATCGCAGCAAGAAGCTATAGAGATAGGCTTATTCGATGATATGGAATCTGCAGATGAAACAGCACAAAGTTTCAGCGGTGGTATGACCAGAGGCGTTGATTACCTAATCCAGCCAGTTTCTAAAGATCCCTACCATGTTGTGGAAATTATTATTCCTGAATCAATCGCCCCAAAACTAAAGGACGTCAATAAATTTATTAAAAATGGTAAGGCACACGTATTCCTTACTAATGTAACAACTGCAAATGATGCTATGGATGGCTTTACTCGCTACGGCGTTTCTACTGGCACCAATACAGTCCTTTATAAAGCAGCTCAATATCAAGATCGTAAAGATCAAGTTTCACAATACCTAAATGAGCGCTTTGGAAATCAATGGGAAGTAAAACTTATCCCTGTACAAATTTAAGTAACCAAGCGAGAAAAGCTGTGAACCCAACGCAGTCTTTTAGAGCAGATCTGGACACTGAATGAAAATATGTATTCACAGCCTTTAAACCTTGACTGGCCATAAAAAACTATGGGCTTTGGAGTATGGTTGTAAGTTGGTTGGCAAAGTTGTTGGGTTGTATCGGGATGTTTAAAACTAATTTTTAAATAGGGTTAATTATGGAATTTACAATTTCTTTAAGCGATATCTTAACTTTTATAACAGGTTTATTAACTGGTTCAGGAATCACTTACACAAGCCAAAAATTTATTTCTAAAAATTCCAACTCTAACAAAGTTGTACAAAAAAGAAATAATGTAAATGGGAAAATGGTTGGGCGTGATGATAATAGCGTGAATTGAAATGTACAATCCAGTCAATCAATCTGACAACAATGCAGATAAAATAGTCGGTAGAGATGATAATAGTCGTAATTATCATACTTATCTTGATAATAATAAAAACAATGGAACTAAGGCCATTGTAGATATGTATCTAAAAATTTTAGAAAATTCTAATAACTTTTTAGATGACGATACTTATCATGAAGTTACAGAAAGCCTTCTCCGCTATAAGTCTCCGAAATCAGATATGAAAGATCTAGGTACTAAATTATCAGAAGCTTCTAGAAGTGATTTAGTAGATGAAGCTTTAGAATTAAAAGAATTCACAAGTAAATTTATAACTAGATATGAAGCATCTGACTCTGGGCAATTCATTTTGGTTAATATTTTAGCTACCATAGCAAGCAATCACCGAGCTTATGTCATTCCAGCTATAGCAGAAGGACAATCAAGATCAGTAATTGATGCAATTATAGATACAAAAGTAATAGGTAATACATTAAATGCAATAGATGGTACTGGGAAATCAATCACTAGTGATAGAATGTACGGTTTAATGTATTTCCTCGCTGGAAATTGCCATATTAAGTGGACAGTCTAAATGTTAATATACAGCCCTGCATTTGATCTATCACATTGTATATTTAGAATTTTTTTTATATTAAATACTTTTAGTGAAAATACATCCATTGAAATAGATAAAATCAGAATTATTGATTTTTATCTAGCATATCCAGGGTGTATAAATGACTTTAAGTTTCCTGAAGATATTCAAGAGATCAAAAAAGATTTTAAAGATTTACGTAAAGAATATCGAGACCCTATAAACCATAAGATCACTTTTCAAAGGATATCTATTCTTCAAAAGAAAGCCATTTCTAGCCTACTATCGCTGGGTTATATTGATATGGAAAGCTACAAGCAAGGTTTGGTTAAACGTTCAAAGAAAAAATTTACTTCAGATATAAAAGACAAGCTATTTTATTTCTCATTTTATGGCAATCATCAGCTTCCGCTAATAATAGTCATTACACTATTACAGATTGAGCTTAAGGGGGAAAATGGTTTGAAAGCAAGATCTTCTCTTATGGAATATAGATATGAACATAATTGAACCGACATTAGAAATTAACAATTTATTAGTTATTAAAGATGAAAAAATAGCTTTTAACGGTGTATTTAAAACAGGATTGAATATAATTACTGGAGACAACTCTTCAGGTAAAACTACAATTCTCGATTTAATAGCATATACATTAGGTATGGAAGAAATTCCCTTAAAAGCAGAAGCTTTGAGTTGTGATGTAAGTTATTTATCTATTAAAATTAATAATTCAAATCTTATTTTAAAAAGAGAGATATCTGAAATTTCAAGAAGACCTATTTCAATTGCTTACGAAGAATTTGATATTAACAAATTAGATGACTACGACTGGCAAACCTTTTCTATAAATAGATCTGAAAAGATTAGTTATTCCCAAATGCTATTTAATTTAATGGACAATAGTGAGTTTGACTTAGAAGCGTCTTCAACTTTGACTGTTCATCAGATCATGAGATGCATTTACGCAGCTCAACCGTACTTACATTATCCTATTTTAATACCAGCATTATTTGATGATTCTTTAACTCGCAAAACAATTGGGGAATATCTACTAGGTTTTTATAATAATGAACTTTATACAAAGCAAGTTAAGTTAAAAGCTAAAATTAAAGAAAAAACAAAACTTAAAGCAGAATTAAGTTTTCTGAAAAATATTTTAAAAAAATCTTTTTTTTCTTTTAAAAATAAAGCATCAGCACAAGCCAGAATAAATAAAAATACAGATATGCTATTTAAATTACGTACAGATTTAAATAATAAGCAAAAAACCCCAAAAAAAATTGCAAGTGAAAACTTAAAAAAAATTGAAATTTATAATAAAACTCTCAACACCCTAACAAAGGAAAAAAATAAATTTGAATATGAAAAAAACAAACTTTATCTTAATAGCTTGGATTCTCAGATTTTTATTTCTGAACTAATAGATAGGTTAGAAAGACTAGATGAATCTGAATATATTCAGTCAATTTCAAATATAAATTTCGAATTTTGCCCTTCTTGCTTGTCCAGGCTGACCTCTGCTGCTTCTAATATATGTAATTTATGCAAATGTGAAAGTAAAGTAGAAGCTGATTCCCCTATCACTCCACTACTAAGAATGAAAAATGAGTTGCTAATTCAAATTGAGGAGTCTAAAAAAATAAATGATATTAGGGATAATAAAGTTAAAGAAATAAATATAAAAATTAATCATACAAACTTAGAAATAAATTCAATTTCAGCTCAATTGAATGATTTAACTCAACACTGGTCTGACGATGAAAAAATAAATATTTCTAATATTTCATTCAGTATCGGTCAAATTGATGCTGAGATTAAAGAGATTGAAAAATTAATACCTCTTTATGATGAATTAAGTGATTTAAATGAAAGAATTGATGTTTTGGACACAGATATAGATGAACTTAATGTTTCTATTAGCACTCTTGAGGAAGAAAGTTATAAAAAGAAAGAAGATACGATATTAAAGTTAAACTCAAACCTAATGGAATTATTAAAAAAAGATATTCCACGTGAAAAAGAGTTCCAAAATCCAAAACATGTCAACATCAGCTTTTCAGACAATCAAATCTCCATAAATAATAAAAGTAAATTTAGTGAAAGCTCAATGGTAATTTTGAGACATTTATTTCACTTAGCATTATTAAAAACTGCTGACGAAATTCCACATATGCGTTTTCCCCGCTTCGTAATACTTGATGGTATAGATGATGGTGGAAATGAGCCTGAAAGAAATATTCGTCTGCAAGAATTAATCATAGAAACTATTAATTCTCTTGAAAATAGCAGTCAAATCATTGTTGGAACTTCAATAAAGCATTTGCATAAAGATCTTAAGCCTTTTATTTATAATGATATTTTCAATGCAGAAGATAAGTCCTTAAAAATATAATTAATATGGTATTACATTACCTTTTCGACAATATTTATCTGGTAAACAATAAAAAAGCACCCCTGCCTTTAAACTCATGGGTGCTAGGTAAGGCAAGTATTATTAGTAGGTTGCCTTTTTCTATTTTTCCTTACAATTCAACCACCAATAACAACAAGATAGAACTATGAAAACAAAACTAACTATTATCCTGCTTCTGGCTATTTTAATCACTGGCTGCCAAAAGGAAACAGATCAATCCACATCAGGGTCACGAGAAGAACCAGATATTGATAATTTAATGAAAATTGTTGAAGAATCAATGACTGCATACAAAGCATGTAAATCACGTGTAGATGCGGTACAACAGGCTTTGAATGAAACATTTAAAGAATAACTACCTTCTTATAAGTTTTAATAAATTATGAAAATTAAAAGAGTAATTCAAGAAGACTCAACCGGATGTGGGATTGCATGTATAGCCATGGTTGCAGGAATCTCATATGCCGAAGCTAAACAAATTACTTTAAATAATGAGATACTAAAAAAGTCAGTTAAAAATTTTTATACAACTACTAAGGACTTAGTTAATGTTTTAAATAGCATTGGTATTGAATCATCAAAAGGACGAAAAGTTCGCTACTGGTCATCTATAAATACTATAAGCATTGTTGGAATCAACTTTCTTGAGACTACAGATACTTGGCATTGGGTATTGTTTATTCCAAATGAAGATACTGGGTATGTTTTGGATCCTAGCAAAAGAGTAAAGACGGAAAAACGAACAGACTTTTCTCGCATGAGACTAAGATCATATATCCCTATTTCCCTTCCCTAAAACTTTAAAACGCACAAATAGAATTTTTCAGTAAACATAGTTAAGAATAATCCTAGGGAAATACAAACGCTTCTCATGATCGATAACTAGCATTAAGGATTCGAATCCATGTCCATAAGGTACATGCAGAAATAAGGATACAAATAGGGATATAAATCAAAAACATGAAAGCTCAAATGCAATGCATATAAGGCATTTAGAGCAAAGTTCTATTCCCGCAGAGCGCACCATTTTATGGTTTATTTTGATCTACAATAATACAAAACAGTTTATTAAATACCTAAAATTCAACATCTTATCAAACAAATCATCTAGGCTAATCTATAAACCCCCAACTTAATATATGTTTTTTTACGGTAATTTTTACGGTAAGATGTATTACCGCAAAAACTCTTACCGTAAAATGCCAAAAATTGTTATACCACTTACAGATACCAAGATTAAAACTATTAAAGCAGACTCTACAAAAGTACAGAAGCTTGCCGATGGCCATGGCTTATTTTTGATTATCTCTAAAACTGGTGATAAAAGCTGGAGATTTGATTACTCACGCCCCTATACGAAAAAAAGGAATTCCTTAAGCTTCGGCTCATACCCTACAATCTCTTTAGCTGACGCAAGAATCAAGCGTGAAGAAGCTCGTACCCTTCTCTCTCAGAACATTGACCCACATGTTGAAAAAGCCAGAATTAAGAATGAGATACTAAATGCGAATAATAATATTTTTCAAAAAATTGCAAATGAATGGATACTAAAACAAGCCTTTGCTGAGTCGACAATTAAAGGGCAACAACGCCTACTAGAAGTGATAAATCAACATATTGGAAAAATTCCAATACATGAAATTAAAGCAATGGATGTTCTTAAAATTTGTCGAACTTATGAAAAAGAAGGCAAATTAGAAACAGCCAAAAAAGTCAAAGTTAAATGCAGTCAAGTTCTTCGTTATGCGGTTTCTATTGGGCTTTGTGAGCGTGATGTTACTCAAGATTTGAAGGGAGCTATCTCTCCTCCCAAGGTAACTCATATGGCAGCGTTGGTAGCACCTAAAGAGTTCGCCATGCTTTTACAAGATATCGAGCACTATGAAGGTTCTGTAATCACTCGTTACGCCTTGCGTATTGCTCCTCTAGTCTTCGTTCGCCCAGGAGAGCTCAGACATGCTCAGTGGAAAGACATTGATCTTGAACATGCTTTATGGAGCTATACACCACCCAAGACAAAATCTAAAACAGGCGTTCAGCATATTGTCCCACTATCAACTCAAGTCATTCATTTACTTTCTGAACTTGCCCAAATAACCAAAGCTAAAAGTGAGTATGTATTTCCAGCAATTACTTCTAATTTAAAACCAATGTCAGAAAATACCATCAATCAAGCTTTACGTCGCTTAGGCTATACCAGTGAGCAAGCATGTGGCCATGGTTTCCGTGCTTCTGCACGTACAATATTAGAAGAGGTTTTAGAATTTCCGATTGAACTGATTGAGCAGCAACTTGCCCATCAGGTAAAAGATATGCATGGTCGTGCGTATAACCGCACCAAGCATCTAGAGAAAAGAAAAGAGATGATGCAAAGATGGGCTGATTATTGTAATGAAATAAAAAATGGATAGTATATTTACTATCCATTTTTGGGAAAAATATCTAACCAGCTACTTTTCGCTTAGCGTTGAGCGCATCTCTCCATAAAATCAAACTCTGGATATCTGAACTTAGTTCAGCTTCTTCAGGAATACGTATTGGAATTTCATCAGATTGACTATGCTCAAAGCATGAATACAGAGATGGATCCGTAAATTTGAACAACTCCTATAAGTGATATTCTGCTCCTCAAATGATGTTATAAACATCAATATATGGAGTATTTTATGGCACGTAGACCAAGAAGAAATCATTCAAATGATTTT